>DASRJW010000085.1 GCA_035649275.1 Candidatus Krumholzibacteriia bacterium | reverse complement strand
GCACCTGCTGCACGGCGAGGTGGAGCCCGCAGTGCGGGCGGTGTTCGTGGCCGGTGAGCGCGTCCTCGACGAGGCACGGTGCACCCTGGTCGACGAAGTGGAGCTCGGCGAGCGCTGCCGCGAGCGGGCCGCGCTCCTCTGGGAACGTTTCCGCCGCGCCACGCCGCGCTGGCAGACGAGTCGGGGTGGAGCTGGCGACAGCGGGAGAACGACGTGAGCGACGCACTCCTGCCCAAGAAGGAACGCATTCGCGGCACCCGCTGCCTCGCCTGCGCCGCCGAGCACCCTTACGAGCCACAGCCCTATCGCTGTCGCCGTTGCGGCGGCATCCAAGACGTGCTCTGGGACGACGCCCGTCTGGCGCGCCACTTCACCCGCGCCGTGCTCGGGGAGCGCCGCCAGCGCGACATCTGGCGCTATCGCGAGCTCCTCCCGGTGGAAGACGAGACGCACCTGACGCCGCTCCGCGTGGGCTGCACGCCTCTTTACGAGACGCCGGCGCTACGCCGCGAGCTCGGCTTCGCTTCGCTCTACGTCAAGGACGACGGGGTCAACCCCACGGGCAGCTACAAGGACCGCGCCAGCGCCGTCGGCGTCGCCGCCGCCCTCGACGCCGGTTGCCGCGCCGGCGCCTGTGCCTCCACCGGAAACGCCGCTTCGTCGTTCGCCGGCATCGGCGCTTCCATGGGCCTCGACACCATCGTCTTCGTGCCGAAGAACGCCCCCGCTCCCAAGCTGACCCAGCTCCTCCTCTTCGGCGCCCGCGTCTTCAGCGTCGAGGGCGATTACGACCAGACCTACGATCTCTGCGAGCAGGCCATCGCGGCGCAGGGCTGGTACAATCGCAATGCCGCGGTGAATCCTTTTCTCGTCGAAGGCAAGAAGACCGCGGCCTTCGAGATCGCCGAGGACCTGGGCTTCGAGCCCCCCGACGTCTGCGTCGTCGCCGTCGGGGACGGGTGCATCGTGAGCAGTCTCTACAAAGGGTTTCAGCAATTCCGCGCCCTCGGGCTCACCTCGCGAGTGCCGCGCTTGCTCGGCGTGCAGGCGGCCGGCGCCGACGCCTTGGTGCGGGCCTTCGAGAGCGGCGCGTCGCCCGCACCGGTGCGCCCGAACTCCTACGCCGATAGCATCAACGTCGGCCGGCCACGCAATGCGTTGAAGGCGCTGGAAGCGATCCGGCTCTCGGCGGGAGCTTTCGTCCGGGTAGAGGACGAGGCGATTCGTGAGGCACAGCGAGTGCTCTCGCGCACCGCTGGCGTCTTCGGCGAACCGGCAGGTGTGGCGGGCCTGGCCGGTCTGCTCGTCGCTCGAGAGCGCCGTCTCGTGGAGCCCCGCGAGCGCATCGTCGTCCTCGTCACCGGCAACGGCTTGAAGGACGTGGACGGCGCCCGTAGCGCCGCCGGAGAAGCCATGCGCGTCGGTCCGCACCTGGAGGATCTGCGCGTGCACCTGTCACCAGGCTGACGGACGCGGCTGTCCGCGGCGAACGAAACGGGGAACGCATGCAGCGCCTACAGATGTTGGCCAAGGCGACGGGACGCCTGGGGACGGAGACGGCCTTCGAGGTCCTGGCTCGGGCGCGGGCGCTGGAAGCACAAGGTCGCCACGTGGTCCACCTCGAGATCGGCGAGCCCGATTTCGACACACCTGCTTACATCGTCGAGGCCGGCATCCAGGCGATGCGCGAAGGTTTCACCCACTACGGGCCCTCGGCGGGGTTGCCAGAGGTCCGCGCCGCCATCGCCGAGTACGCCGGCGCCATGCGCGGCGTGCGTGTCGCACCCGAAGAGGTCGTGATGACCCCGGGAGGTAAGCCGGTGCTGTTCTTCGGTCTGATGGCGCTCGTCGATCCGGGGGACGAGGTGATTTATCCGAACCCGGGCTTCCCCATCTACGAGTCCGTGATCCGCTACCTGGACGCCAAGCCGGTGCCGATCCGTCTGTCCGAGGACAAGGCCTTCAGCCTCGACCTGGACGAGCTCGAGTCGCTGGTGGGGCCGCGCACCAAGATGCTCATCCTCAACACACCGGCGAATCCCACCGGCGGCGTGATCCCGAAGCGCGATGCGGAGCGCATCGCGGAGCTGGCGCAGAAGCACGACTTCTGGGTGCTCACCGACGAGATCTATGCCCGCATTCTCTACGACGGCGGGCATCATTCGATTCTCTCGGTGCCGGGCATGCGGGAGCGCACCCTTCTCCTGGATGGCCACTCGAAGACCTTCGCCATGACCGGCTGGCGTCTCGGTTTCGCCGTGGCACCGCAACCTGTGGCCGACATGATCGGCAAGTTCATGACCAACTGCAACAGCTGCACCGCGAGCTTCACGCAGCGGGCCGGCATGGCGGCGGTGCAGGGGCCGCAGGACGCGGTGGAGGCCATGGTGGCCGAGTTCCGGCGGCGCCGTGATCTCATCGTGGATGGTTTGAACGCGATTCCGAAGGTGCGTTGCCTGCGGCCCCAGGGCGCTTTCTATGTCTTCCCGAACATCACCGCGACGGGGAAGAAATCCGCCGAGCTGGCGTCCTTGCTGCTGCAGGAAGCAGGCGTGGCGACGCTGGCAGGTACGGCCTTCGGCGCCTACGGGGAAGGCTATCTGCGTCTTTCCTACGCCAATTCGCAGGACAACATCCGCGAGGCCTTGAAGCGCATGCAGAGCTGCATCGAGTCCCTGGCCTGAGGCGGGACGCTGCGACCGGGGCGGGGCAGAGGTGCGAGCTCGACGAGCTCGCTGGCGCAGGCCTTGGGTCTGCCCTCGCGGGGCGTCGTCGCCTTCGTCGGCGCCGGCGGCAAGACGGGCGCCATTCGCCGTCTCTTGTCCGAGCGACCCGCGTCGCTGGCCACCACCACCACGCATCTCGGCCGTGACGGTTTCGGCCGTGGCCTCCTCGTCGTCTTCCCGGATGCAGCGGCGCTCGAGCGTGCGGCACCGCAGCTCGACAGCGCGCGGCCATTGACGCTCGCGGTGGCGGCTGGATCGCGCCTGCAAGGGCCAGCGCTCGTTTGGCTCCATGCCTGGTCGCGGCAAAGGCCCGGCGATCTCCTCCTCGTCGAGGCGGATGGTGCAGCGCGACGCCTCGTCAAACTTCCCGACGAGCACGAACCTGCCTGGCCGCCGGGGCCGCTCACTCGCGTCGTCCTGGTCGCCGGTCTTGGAGCCCTCGGGCGCACGCCTGCCGAGGTGGCGCACCGGCCGCAGCACTTCGGCGGCAGCGGCACGGTCGGCGTCGCCGACGTGGAACGGATGCTCGATGCCTATCTCGCCCGGCTGCCGCCGCGCGCTCCGCTCAGCGTGCTCCTGAGCGGTACGGGCGGCGTGAGCCCCGAAGTCTTGCATCGCCTCGTCTCCCACGTGGAACGCCGCGTGCGCCGTCGGGACCCTCGCTGGCAGGATCCCGGCGTGTCCTTGCGCGTCGGTGCCGCCGAGGACCTGGCCTCGGGTCCGTTCCAGAGTTGGGATCTCGGGCGCGGTACGAAGCGGAGCGGGGTGACGCTTTCCGGCGTCTGCGGCATTCTGCTGGCTGCCGGTCTCGGCCGGCGCTACGGGCGCACTGCAGCCGGGGAATCGAAGCTCCTCGAGCTCTGGCGCGGCAAGCCGCTCGTCGAGCACGCGGCGCGGCACCTCCTTGGCGCCGGCTTCGGCACCGTCATCGTCGTCACCGGGCCTCGAGATGCAGGCGTGCGAGCGGCGGTTCGGCGTGCAGCGGCGGCTGGTGCCGTTCCCGTGCGCTTCGTCCGCAACCGGACGCCGGCGCGTGGTCTCGGGAGCTCGGTCCGAGCCGCGTCAGGTGCCGTGCCCCCGGGGTTCGGCATGCTCTTCGCCCATGCCGACATGCCCGCGGTCCGCGTCTCCACACTGCGCCGCATCGCGACGCTCGGCTCCACGCTGCAGCATTGCATCGTCCGTCCCATGGTGATGGGCGCGCCGCGAAACCCCGCCTACTTTCCCGCGGCGCTCTTGCCAGCGCTCCGCCGCGTTCCCGATGACGACGGGGGCAGGGCGGTCGTCGCGGCGTATCCCGAGCGGGTCTTTCCACTGAGCCTGGATCCAGGCACCGATCTCGTGGACGTGGACCGCCCGGCCGACCTGGCGCGGCTGCAATCGGCGCGAAGCAGAGGGATGCCGAGCCCCTGGCGACGGGAGGAGGCGCGACCCTTGGTTCTCTGCGTCGGCTGCGGCGACCTGGGCACGGGGGCGGCGCACGCCCTCGTCCGCGCCGGGTTCCCTGTCGTCGTCGTCGAGAAGGCGAGGCCTCTGGCGGTGCGCCGCCGCGTGGCCTTCGCCGAAGCGGCACGAACAGGGGAGGTGGTGGTGGAGGGGATCGCCTGCAGGCGGACGAAGCTCGACGCCTTGCAGCGCGGCGGAGCGTGGCGGCGCGGCCGGCGCAAGCACGCCATCCCGCTCCTGGTGGTGCCGTTGTCGCGAGCGCTGGCGGCGTTGCGTCCGCCGATCGTGGTCGACGCCCGCATGAACAAGAAGCAGGCGCTGGATCTGCCGGCTTCTTCCTTCCGCGTCGCCCTCGGGCCGGGACACCGAGCCGGTGTCGACTGCGATGTCGTGGTGGAGACACTTCGCGGCCCGAGTCTCGGCCGCATTCTCTGGCGCGGCAGCGCGGCGCCGGACACCGGCGTTCCGGGAGACGTGGGAGGCGCGATGCGGGAGCGCCTGTTGCGCTCGCCCCGGGCAGGCCGGTTGCGAGTGCTCGCAGGGATCGGGACGCGTGTGCGCCGTGGACAGGTGGTGGCCCGTGTCGGCCCTCGCGCCATTCGCGCAGGTATCGGCGGCATCGTCCGCGGCATGTTGCGCGATGGCGAACACGTGCGCGCCGGCCAGAAACTCGGTGACATCGACCCCCGCCGCCGGCAGCCGCCGGTGGATCGGATCTCGGACAAGGCTCGTGCCGTCGGCCAGGGCGTGCTCGAAGCGGTGCGTGCTCATCGTGCCGCACCGCGTCCCCGCGGGCGAAGCCCGCGCTTGCGTGCTGCACGGGGCTGAACGATCCTGCCGGCGACGGCGTGGACGACGGGTGCTCGCCGTCGGGGAGCGAAGCAGTGCGGATCCACCGCCAGGGACTGGGAGGGTTTGTCGATGGACGAGAGGTTGCGCGGACGTGATTTCATCACCGATGCCGAGTGGAGTGTGGAAGAGCTGGAGACGCTCTTCAGCACCGCCCTGGCGCTCAAGGAGAAGTTCCGCCGCGGCACGCTGACACCGCTGCTGCAGAATCTGACCCTCTTCATGCTCTTCTTCGAGCAATCCACCCGTACGCGCAACTCCTTCGAGGCCGGAATGACGCAGCTCGGCGGCCATGCCCACGATCTCACTCCGGACAAGATGCAGATCTCTCACGGCGAGACCCCCTTCGACACGGGGTCGGTGCTCTCGCGCTATGGCCATGCCATCGGCATCCGCCATTGTGTGTGGAAGCAAGGCAATCGCTATCTCCGCGAGGTCGCCGCCGCCGCTTCGGTGCCGGTGTTCAACATGCAGTGCGATCTCTACCATCCCTGCCAGGCGACGGCGGACCTGCTCACGGTGCGGGAGAAGTTCGGTGCCGAGGGTCTGCGCGGGCGCAAGTTCGTCGTTTCCTGGGCCTACGCCCCGAGCTACCAGAAGCCCATGTCCGTGCCCCAGTCGCTCCTCCTGCTCATGCCGCGCTTCGGGTTGGACGTGGTGCTGGCGCATCCGCCCGAGTTCGACTTGGTGCCCGAGCTGGTGGCGCAGGCACGCCAGTTCGCCCGCGAGAGCGGTAGCCGCTTCGAGATCGTTCACGACATGGACGCCGCCTTCGAGGGTGCCCACGTGGTGTATCCCAAGAGCTGGGGGTGCATGGAGACCACCTCGGACTTGAAAGAATCGGCGGCCGTGGCCGCGCGCTACAAGAGCTGGATCTGCGACGAGCGCCGCCTCGCTCTCGCTGCGCCGGAGTGTCTCTACATGCACTGCTTGCCGGCGGACCGCGGGAACGAGGTCACCGACGCCGTCATCGATGGGCCGCAGTCGGTGGTTTTCGACGAGGCAGAGAACAGGTTGCACGTGCAGAAGGCACTCATGGCGCTCACCATGCGTGGCGACAAGACCGGGGAGTTCTGAGCATGCCGAGCGGGGAACTGTGTGTGGTGGGGCTCGGGGGCAACTCGATCATCCCCGCCCATGGAGCTGCGGACATCGAGGCGCAGCGGGCCCTCGCCCGCACCACCATGGCGCAGGTGGCGGCGCAGGTGGGGCGCGGCGTGCGCGTCGTCCTCACCCACGGCAACGGGCCGATCATCGGCAACATCGCCTTGCGCAACGAGGCCATGGCCCACGAGATCCCACCCATGCCCTTGGACATCTGTGGCGCCGATTCCCAGGGCGGCATCGGCTACATGGTGCAGCAGGCGCTGCAGAACGCCCTCGCCCGCGCCGGCGTGCGGCGCGAGGTGGTGACGGTGATCACCCAGGTGGAGGTGGGCGCGGACGATCCGGCCTTCCGCGCGCCGAGCAAGCCCATCGGTCCCTTCTACACGCCGGTGCAGGCGGAACGATTGGGGCGCGAGAAAGGCTGGGCCCTGAAGGAGGATGCGGGACGAGGCTGGCGGCGGCTGGTGCCGAGTCCGCGGCCGCTCCGTATCGTGGAGATCGGCGTCATCCGCGCCCTGGTCGATGCCGAGGTGATCGTGAACTGCGTCGGCGGCGGGGGCGTGCCCGTGGTGCGCCGCGGCGGCGAGTGGGTCGGCGTCGAAGCCGTCGTCGACAAGGACCATGCCGCCGTCCTTCTCGGCACCCAGCTCCGCGCCGAGCGTCTCATCCTCCTCACCGGGGTGGAAACGGTGATGCGCGGCTTCGGTACGCCGGCCGCAGCGCCGCTGCACCGCATTGACCGCGAGGAAGCCGAGGCCCTTCTCGCTGCCGGCGAATTCCCCGCCGGGAGCATGGGGCCGAAGATCCGCGCCGCGCTCGACTTCCTCGCTGCGGGAGGCGTCGAGGCCATCATCACCGATCCCGAGCACTTGTCGGCGGCGCTCGCCGGCACCACCGGCACGCGCATCGGCGTCTCTTGCGCCTGAGCTCAGGGGACGAGGCGCACGGGATCACCACGGCGGATCGTGCCACCCTGCACCACGGCAGCGTAGATGCCTACCTGGGCCCCATGGTGCTCCGCGACCGTGCGCAAGATCCCTAAGTCCCGCGGGAGATCACCCTGGGGCAGCGTCGTCATCACGCAGCGCCCGCAGGGACCGGTGATCTCCAAGCGCACCTTCGCCCCCAGCGCCAAGGTGCGCCCGAGCCAGGCGTCTTCCAGGAACACCTTCTCGCCCGAGGTGGGCTCGATGACGATGTTGGGCCGGAAGCGGCGCACCTCGAAGCGTCCTTGGGGTTGCAGTTCGTGCAGCCGCGCGAGGGTCGCCGTGGTGAGAAGGTGCACGGAGGCGCAGTCGAAGAAGGTTCCCGCCGGGAGAGTGAAATCGGTGACCGTGTCTCGGTGGTCGAGGCCGTCCATATCCGGCCAGTACGCTTCGGCGTTGACCGGCCCTGCCTCCCCGGACGCCGGCGCGGCGGCGTGAATGTGTGTCTCGATCATGTCAAGCCTGACTTGCCGCTCGAGAAGGCGCGATAGGATCGCCTCGAACTCCCGTTGGGCCGTGTGCACCGTCGTACCGTCTGGCAAGGCGATGCGCACGGGAGGCAGCTTGGCGCCGGCCGCCGGGGGCTCGATGAAGGTGGCACGGAGGTCGAAGAGCCCTTTCCACTTCTTGGGGTTCTTGGCGCTCACGACCTTGCCGCTGGACGCGTCCACCAGTGCATAGGCGCGATCTCCGAGCAGGCCGAGCCCGGTGACCTCGGTGGACTGCAGCTCCTCTCCCGCCATGGACTTCACTGGATAACGCCAGAGAGAAAGTACGGAGCCTACTTCGAGCGACGTCGTACTCGACATGATCCACCTCCGCGGCCGCGCGGACCGTAGGAGTATTCTCGAGCCTGCAGGAGACCGAAGGTACCAGCCGAGTGCCACCACGTCCATGCGGTCGTCGGGTTGCCAGCGAGCGGAAGCCGCCGCTAGAATGTCCGCCCTGGAGGCGGCGATGCGGCAGGCAACGCGTGGTGCTCTCGTGGGCGTGGCCATGCTCGCCGCCCTCACCTGTTGCAATTGCTCGCGGCAGGGGGGCGAGGCCGGCAATGCTCTGCGCGTCGGTCTCGTCTTCGACCTCGGTGGCCGGGGCGACAAATCCTTCAACGATTCGGCCTATCGCGGACTGGAGCGGGCCGGACGCGAGTTGGGCGTGCGCTTCGAGGTCCTCGAACCCTCAGAAGGTGCCGACCGGGAGACGGGCCTCCGAGAGTATGCGAGCCGCGGTTTCGCCCTCGTCATCGGTGTCGGCTTCATGTTCAGCGACGACATCGAGAAGATGGCGCGGGAGTACCCGGAGGTGAAGTTCGCCTGCGTGGACTACACCGTCAAGCTCGATGCCCAGGGCGCCCCGCAGGCCTTGCCGCCCAACTTGGTGGGGCTCAAGTTCCGCGAAGAAGAAGGCTCGTTCCTCGCCGGCGCGGCGGCGGCCCTGGTAGCGCGGAGCGGCATCATCGGCTTCGTCGGCGGCATGGACGTGCCGCTGATCCACAAGTTCGAGGCAGGGTATCGCGCCGGAGCGAAGCACGTGGCGCCGGCCACTGAGGTTTTGGTGGGGTATGCCGGCGTCACCGCCCAGGCCTTCAAGGATCCGGCGAAGGGCAAGGAACTCGCCCACAGCATGTACGGGCGGGGCGCCGACGTCATCTTCCATGCCTCCGGAACGACCGGCTTCGGCGTCTTCGAAGCCGCCCGCGAGCATGGCAAGCTCGCCATCGGGGTGGACTCGGACCAGTACGACGAGGCGCCTGGAATCATCCTCACCAGCATGGTGAAGGACGTGGACATCGCCGTGTTCGAGACAGTGCAACGGGTGCAGGAGGCAAGCTTCCAGGGCGGCATCCAGGAGTTCGGCCTGCGGGAAGGCGGCGTCCACCTGGTCCACGACGCGCGCAACCGGGAGCTCTTGCCCGACGCCGTCTTCGCCCGCGTGCAGGTGCTGCAGGACTCCATCGCCGCCGGGCTCCTGCCGGTGCCGCGCGAATGACGCCTGCATGAACACCCCCGCCCTGGAACTCCGGGACATCAGCAAGAGCTTTCCGGGCACCGTCGCCAACGACCATGTCTCCCTCGCCGTTCCCCGCGGCCGCATCCACGCCCTCGTCGGCGAGAACGGCGCCGGCAAGACGACGCTGATGCGGGTGGCCTATGGCGAGCTCCGGCCCGACGCCGGGGAGGTGCGCATCCAGGGCGAGCTCCTTGGCCGAGGCGGCACGGCTCGCGCCATCGCCCTCGGTCTCGGCATGGTGCACCAGCACTTCATGCTCGTGCCGACGTTGCGGGTGTTCGAAAACGTCGTGCTCGGCCATGAACCACGGCGGGGTGCCTGGTTCGATGCGGCGGCAGCGCGCCGGCTCGTGCGCGAGACGGCGGCGCGCTTTGGTCTCGCCATCGATCCGGACGCCCGCGTCGGCGATCTCGGTGTCGGCGAACAGCAGCGGGTCGAGATCCTCAAGGTCCTCGTCCGGGGCGCCCGCGTCCTCATCCTCGACGAACCCACCGCCGTGCTGGCGCCGAGCGAGGCGGAAGACCTCTTCGCCATCCTGCGGCAGCTGGTGCGGGAGCAGCACACCGTGCTCCTCATCTCGCATCGCTTGCACGAGGTCCTCGCCGTCTCCGACGCGGTGACCGTGCTGCGTGACGGGAAAGTCGTGGACGAGATGCCGGCGGCGCAGGCGGATCTCGGCCGGCTCGCCCGCGCCATCGTGGGGCGCGAGGTGCGTGCGCCGTCGCGGGCACGCGGATCGGGCCACGAACCGGGCGGTCGTGCCGTGGCGCCGCTGCAGGAGACGGAGGTGCGCGTGACAGACAGACGCGAGCCCATCGTGCTGCGCTGCGACAGCTTGCGGACGGCAGGGAAGAGGGAAGCGCTGCAGAGTGTCTCGCTGGAGGTGCGGGGTGGCGAGATCCTGGGCGTCGCCGGCGTCGAGGGCAACGGGCAGCAGGCGCTGGCACACGCGCTCCTCGGTCTCGAACCCGTCGTGGGCGGCAGCATCGAACTCCACGGTGAGGACGTGACGAGGCTCGGCACGGCGGCGCGACGCGCCCGCGGTCTCGCCTACGTGCCGGGCGATCGCCTGCGTGAGGGGCTGATCCCGGCGCTTCGCATCGACGAGAACGCCATCCTCGGCCGCCAGCGCGAGCCGGACCTCGGCAACCGCGCCTGGCTCTCGCCCCGCCGCGTCGCGGCGCGGGCCGAGACGTTGCTGCGCCGTTTCGAGGTGCGGCCCGCGATGCCGTCCTTCCCGGCCGCCGTTCTCTCGGGCGGCAACCAGCAGCGCCTCGTGGTCGGTCGTGAAATGGGACGCGAGCCGTCGCTCCTCCTCCTCGTCCAGCCGACGCGGGGCGTCGATATCGGAGGCATCGCCTTCTTGCACGAACGCATTCTCGAAGCCCGCGATGCAGGTCGCGCCGTTCTCCTCGTCTCGGCCGACCTGAACGAGATCCTGGCGCTCGCCGATCGAGTTCTCGTGCTGTACTCGGGGCGCGTCGCCGGCACCTGCAGCGCCGCCGAGGCGACACCGGCCCGTCTGGGTCTGTGGATGACCGGCGGCAAGGAGAGCGAGGCGTGAAGGCTCGCGGCACCAGAGTGTTGCCGGGGATTCTCGGGCGCTGGGCGCGGCCGCTCGCCGGACCCCTCGCGGCCATCGGTCTCGCGCTCGCCGCCGGCGCGATTCTTGTCGCGGTTCTCGGGCAGGACCCGGTCACGGTCTACACCACGCTCTTCGACGCCATCTTCGGCTCGGCCTACGGCTTCGGGCAGGTGCTGTTCAAGGCCACGACGTTGATCGGCACCGGTCTCGCGGTCGCCGTGGCTTTCCGCGCCGGCCTGTTCAACATCGGCGCCGAAGGCCAGATGTACTTGGCCGGCCTGGCCTCCGCCGCCTTCGCCCTCGCCCTCGGCGATGGCTGCCCAGCCCTCGTGGCGGTGCCGCTCGTCCTCCTGGCCGGTGCTCTTGCGGGCGCGCTCGTGGCGCTTCTGCCCGCGCTGCTCCGCGCTTTTCTCGGCGTGCACGAAGTGATCAACACCATCATGCTCAACTTCGTGGCCTTCGCCCTCGGAAGCTGGATCTTGGTGGAGAAGCTGGCGCTCTTCGAGTCGGTGCACACGGCGGAAATCCCAGCGGCAGCGCGGCTGCCACGCCTGGAGACGATGCTTCCCGCCTTTCGCGGCGCCCCGCTCAACCTGGCGCTCCTGCTGCAGCTCCTGCTCTGCGCTCTCTGCGCCCTCGCGCTCTGGCGCACGCGCTGGGGCTACGAGGTCCGGGCCGTGGGACTCTCGGAAAGCGCGGCGCGGAGCGCCGGCATCCCGGTGCGGCGCCGGCTGGTGGAAGCCATGGCGCTCTCCGGGGCCCTCGCCGGAACCGCGGCGGCGAACTTCGTCCAGGGGTACAAGTACTACTTCGAAGAAGGCTTCACAGCGGAAGCCGGTTTCAAGGGCATCGCTGTGGCCCTTCTCGGCAGCACCCATCCCGCCGGTATCGTGCCCGCGGCGCTCTTCTTCGGTGCCCTGGATCGCGGCGGTTTCGTGATCAACGGGTTGGTGCCGAAAGAGTTCGTGGACATCCTGCAGGCCCTGGTCATCTTGCTCGTCATCGTGCTCGCCCGGCCCGGCGATGTGGCGGCCCAGGTGCGCCGTCTGGCGCTGCGGCGTCGGGAGGAGGTCTCCTGATGGAAGCGCTGCCCCTGGCCGGTTTGCTCGTGGCCGCCACGCTGCGCATCGCCGTTCCCTACGTCTTCGCCGCCCTCGGCGGCTTCTACAGCGAGCGCTCCGGCGTCATCAACATCGCCCTCGAGGGCATGCTGCTCACCGGAGCCTTCGCTTGTGTCGTCGCCGCCCACGCCGCGGAGAGCGCCGGACTTGGCGGGGCTGTGGCAGGCTGGCTCGGCGTCGGGGCGGCGTGCGTGGCGGGGGGCGGCTTGGGGGCACTGCACGCTCTCATCTGCGTGCGCTTCGGCGCCAACCAGATCGTGAGCGGCCTCGGTCTCAACCTGCTCGCCATGGGGGCGACGAAGTTCCTCCTCACGCTCGTCTTCGGCAGCTCCGCCAACTCGGAGCGCATCGCCGGCATTCCGTCCTGGGACCTCCCAGGTCTCGCCTCCTGGAGCGTGACGCGAGTGCTCTTCTGCACCCCCCTCGTGTTGCTGGCCGTGCTCGCCGTGGTCGTCTCGCAGCTGCTCTTCCGGCGCACCGTCTTCGGACTGCGCCTGCACGCCACCGGCGAGCACCCCGAGGCGGCGCTGTCGCTCGGCGTGCCCGTCGTCCGCCTGCGCTGGACGGGGGTCGTCCTCTCCGGTGCTCTGGCCGCTCTCGGGGGCGCCTGGCTCGCCCTCGAGCAGCA
Organism: Candidatus Krumholzibacteriia bacterium; assembly: GCA_035649275.1. Classification (NCBI taxonomy): domain Bacteria; phylum Candidatus Krumholzibacteriota; class Candidatus Krumholzibacteriia; species Candidatus Krumholzibacteriia bacterium. Next base: position 18,208 of record DASRJW010000085.1, on the reverse strand, counting down.
CCAGTTCACTGCCGGCATGTCGAGCGGCCGCGGTTTCATCGCCCTCGCCGCCCTCATCTTCGGCAAGTGGACGCCCCGCGGCGCGGCGCTCGCCTGTCTGCTCTTCGCCGCCGCCGAGGCGGTGCAGATCCAGCTGCAAGGCGGTGCCCTCGGCATTCCGACGCAGTTCCTGCAGATGCTCCCTTATGTGGTGACCATGGTCGCTCTCGCCGGCGTCATCGGTCGCAGCCGGCCCCCGGCCGCTCTCGGCCGGCCGCTCGAACCGTTGCGCTGAGGCGGAGGCGATGCCGGCTCCGCATGGATCGAGGGCAGGAATGATGGCGAGGCGGAACGAAGGCAGTCGCATGCGAGCCAGCGGCGCTCTGGTGACTCTTCTTCTTCTCCTGCTGGCCCTGGGCTGCGCCCGCCGGCCCGTCGAGGTCACTCTTCTCAGCCTCAACGACTTCCACGGGGCGCTCGGGGACGGCGGCATCGAGCCCGAGAGCGGCCGTCCTTGGGGTGGCGGGCTGGCCTTGGCGGCGGAGGTCCGAGCCCAACGCCAGCTGCGGCCGCGGCGCACCTTTCTCTTGGACGCGGGGGACGACTGGCAGGGGACACCGGAGTCGAACTTTTCCTACGGCCGGTCCACGGTGGGCTACCTCGAACGCCTCGGCGTGGACGCGGCGGCGATCGGCAACCACGAGTTCGACTGGGGGATCGATACGCTGCGCGCGCGGCTGCGGGAGATGCGCTTCCCCATGCTGGCGGCGAACGTGTTCGAGAAGAACGGCGGGAAACCCGAGTGGACGCGGAGCCACGCCGTCCTCGAGCGCGACGGGATCAAGCTCGGCGTCATCGGTTTCATCACCCCGGAGACGCCCAGGGTGACGATGCCACAGAACGTGGCGAGCCTGCGCTTCGGGCCGCCGGAGGAGCAGATCGACTCGCTCGTCGCCCTGGTGCGCGCGGAGGGTGCCGATCTCGTGGTGCTGCTCTGTCACATCGGTGCTTGGCACGACTCCACCGGTGCCATCAGGGGCCCGCTCGCCGCTCTGGCGCAGCGCGCCCGGGGAGTGGATGCCATCGTCGGCGGGCACATTCATGGTTACGTGGCGGGAGAGGTCGCAGGGATTCCCGTGGTCACCGCCGGTACCAAGGGAAGGGCGCTCGGGCGGATCGTGTTGCGCTGGGACGGCCGGCGTGTCCTCGGTGCCGAGGCCGTGTGGATCCCCGTGCACGCCGATTCCCTGCCGGCGGCACCGGATGCAGCGGTGGCGGCGTTCGTGGATTCGGTGCAGCGCACCACCGCGCCCTTCGTCTCCCGCGTCTGTGGGCGCGCTTCGCGGCGCCTGGACGAGGAGGCCCTGGCGGCGTTCATCGCCTCGGCGATGCAGGAACGTGTCGGAGCGGACGTCGCGGTGACCAACATCGGCGGCGTCCGCACCGAGTTCGAGGCTGGCGCGATCACCGAAGGCGACATCTTCGAACTCGTCCCTTTCGAAAACATCCTGGTGACGGCGCGGCTGCGCGGCGAAGATCTCGCCGCCTTCGTGGCTTCGAACCCTAGGGAAGCGCGTCTCGCCGGGGCGCGCCTTGGCGCCGGCGACGAGCTCTGCGACGAAGCAGGGCGCCCTCTGGCCCGAGAGAAAGAGTTCCTCGTGGTGACCAACAATTTCCTCGCGCAAGGAGGTGACGGCTTCCAGGGGTTTCTCGCCGGACGCGATCTCGAGTGGACGGAGGAACGGGTACGGGACGTGGTCCGGGACGCCATCGCGGCCACGGCGCCGGCGGACGGTTTCGAGCCCGCCATGCCCGCGCTGGAGCCTCAACCGGTCGGTCGATGATCCTTGGGCGGGCGAGGCATGCAGCAGCACGCCAGGGGGGAAATGGCGCCTGGCCTGGAAAAGAGAGTGGGAATGGAAGGGGGAAGAAGGTGGAGAGAACGGACCGTCGGACCACAAAAAAAGAGCGGAGACTTCAAGGGGGGGACGAAGTCTCCGCTCTGTCAAGTCCGAGTGATCCGACTTCTCTCTGAACCCGATCGCTCGCGAATGTCATGTAGAGCACTACGAGTGCCAGAAACACCGTAAGCTCCCATTGCGTCTGGAATTATTCATCAAGATGAATAATTACAATAGCTTACGATTCTGTTGGGAGCGTCGGATTCGCCCGCTCGCGAGGGTCCGAGCGAGTCCCCTGCTGTCCACTTCAGAGGACATTTGTCCGACGTCTAGGCCGAAGGTGCCGGACACCGATCTGGGTCGGATCTTTCCAGCTGTCATCTCGGTCGAAGGGTCGAAGCGCTGGTGCATGATCGATCGCCGACTTGCACCACGAGTCGCCTCGACCCCTTCGGTTCTGTGTACCAGCAAGCGAAGGGAACCCGGGTCACCCCGGCGAGCCAGTCCCAGCGCGGAGGGCGCCGCGATAGCGGGCGCTTTTCGCTTGCCCTCGCCGGCATCGGCGTGGCGACATGCGGGAGGTGGTTTCCGGCAGGTGGCGGGTAGGGGAGCCGATGGACGCGTTGCTGCAACGATTCCTCCTCGACGTGCGCGGTCGCTCGCGGCACGCCCACCTGGCGACCTACGAAGATCTGGCCCTGGGTCTCGACACCTATCTCGGCCTGCGTCGAGGTGCGGCGGCGCGTCTGCCGGCGCGGGAGCTCCGGGCGTTCCTCGGTCACTGGTATCTGCGCCGGCTGGGTCCTCAAGATGTGCGGCGCACCCGTCTCTTCTGCGCCGCGGCTCGTGTCTTCGTGGCCTGGCTCACCCAGGATGCTTCGCCGCGCCGGCGGCGGGGATTCCGCCGCGAAACCAAATCGATCGCGCGGGCGGTGATCCGGGCCGCCCGGGCCTCGGAACTCCTGGAGCAGCTGCAACCGGCCCGTCGCACCACGCGGCCGGCGGCGCAGGTGGACGACTATTGCGAGATCGTGGCTCGCGGCGGTTCGCACCTCGTCCTCCGACCCCTTTCCTCCCGGGCTCTCCTCGGACCGGTGGCGGTGCCGCAGGAGCTGGCGGCGAGCCTCGACCCCGGAGCGTTCGTCAATCTGCGGCTCGGGCAGAACGAGGGACGCTGGCGCATCCTCGACTACGGCCTCTGCTATCCGCCCGCGGCGCGCACGGCGCTTCAGGCAGCTTGCGCGGTGGCGGCCCGTCCATGAGGCGTGGGCTGCTGCTCGCGGCCCTGTTGCTTTTCGCCGCCAGCAGTTCTTGTACGCGCACGCCGGAGCAGCGCGCCTATGTCGAGGCGCTGATGCGGAGCCGGACGGAAAAGGACCGCTTCCTACAATCGTCCGAAAGCCCCATCGCCCCGGAAACGAGACCGCGCTTCAAGGGTCTGTCCTACTATCCGCCCAATTTCGACCTGGTGTTCACCCTGTCCTTGCAGCCGCCCGCCCAGGCGGACACGCTGCAATTCCCGACCTCGCACGACACCTTCGACCCTTACCGCCGCAAGGGAGTGTTCCGCTTCCAACACGGCGGACGGGAGCACCAGCTCACGCTCTTCGAAGCCCTCGATGGTACCCATCTCTTCCTGCCCTTCACCGACGCCACCTCCGGCGCCGAGACCTACGGGGCAGGGCGCTATCTGGACCCCGAGCCGCTCGGGCCCGGACAGTTCCGTCTCGACTTCAATCGCGCCTACAATCCGTACTGCGCCTACAGCCCCCACTGGATTTGTCCGGTGGCGCCGCCGGAGAACCGCCTCGACTTCGCGGTGAAAGCGGGGGAGCGCAACTTCCCCCTCGCGGCCCATTGAATGGGATGGATGGTGCGCCCGGAACACGGCGGATCTGCCACACTGCACCCATGTCGCAGTCTCGGGAGAGCAGGAAAGGCAGCGAGGGTTACGAGTGGGTGGACGCCGAAGCTCCCGACTGGTTGCAAGGCCGCTCCGTCGGGCGCGGCGGCGCGGGCGAGCGGCTCATCACGCCCGCCGTGGCGGGAAGGCGAGAAGTCGCCGCGCTGCTCCGTCGAGCCAAGCGGCGCGCCCTGACGCGGCGCGATAGGAAAGCGCCCCGGCGCCGTGGCGCCGCCCCACGCGCTCGTGAGCCGCTCCTGCCGCCGCCTTGGGGTGAACGGGAGATCGCCACACTCGAGTTTTGCGCCATCGACCTGGAGACGACGGGCGGCGGTCCGGAGCAGGACGACGACATCCTCGAGATCGGCGCCGTGGTGCTCGGCGAGGGCGAGCTGCGCCGCGAGTTCGCCACGCTGGTGCAGCCGCGCCAGCCGGTCACCCAGGCGGCTCGCGCCGTGCACGGCATCGCCGCTGCGGCGCTCCTCGAGGCGCCGCGGCTGGAGCAGGCGCTGCCGTGGCTCGTGGAAACGGCGTGCGGCCGAGTTCTCGTCTTCCACAATGCCGGCTTCGACCTGCCGTTTCTGCAGCGAGCCCTCGTCGAAGCCGGACGCGAACCGTTCACCGCCCCCGTCGTGGATACCCTTCTCCTCTCACGCCGTCTCCTCGGCCCTCCCGCCGCTCTCGGGCGGGTCGCGTCGCGCCTCGGTCTCGTCACCGGGAATCTGCACCGGGCGCTGGAGGACGCGCGCACCACAGCGCGCGTTCTCGCTGTCTTGCTCGATGTTCTCGCGGCGGCCGGTGTGGCCCGTCTCGACGCGCTCCCCGGCGTCTTCATGCCCGCGCCGCGCGGCCGCGCCCGGCGGCGACCCGAGGTGGACCCGCTGCTGCTCCGCCTCGAGCGTGCGGTGGCGAGGGGGGAACACCTGCAGCTCTCCTATCATGTCGGAGCGGGGGTCGCACCTCTCGACCTCTGGGTGCAGCCGCTGCGACTCGAAGCCGCCACCACCCTCCTGGCGCTCGATCTGGAGCGAAGCACACCGGTGCGGCTCGAGCTCGTGCGCATTGGACCGGTCCATCGGCGCCGCTAGCGCCTCCTGGCTCCCGGGATCCTTCACGGTGTGATGACGGCACCGGTGGCTGCAGCGCGCCTTGCCAGCGCTCCATCTCTCGTGTTGAATGGCTGCGACCCTGCCCTTCACCCGTGGCCGTGCGGGCGGCGCTGGTGCACGGAAGGATTGCTGCATGCGTATTCTGGTTCTGGGAAGCGGCGCGCGGGAGCACGCCCTGGCTGCGGCTCTCGCAGCGAGCCGCGGTGCCGACGAGGTCTTCGTCGCGCCGGGCAACGACGGCATTCTCGATGTCGCACGCCCGGTCGCCTTGGGGCTCGGCGATCTCGAGGCGCTCGCCCACTGGGCGCGACGCCAGGGCATCGGCCTCGTCGTTGCCGGCAGCGAGGATCCCTTGGTGCGGGGCGCTTGGAACATTTTCGATCGCCACCGGCTGCGCTTCATCGGGCCTTCTGCCGAGGCCGCGCGTCTCGAGGGTTCGAAGGCCTGGGCCAAGGAATTCATGGGCCGCCATGCCATTCCCACCGCCCCTTTCAGCGTGCACGAGGACTTCGCCGCCGCCCGCGCGGCGGCGGCAGGGCGATCCCTCCCCTTCGTCATCAAGGCCGATGGTCTGGCGGCGGGGAAGGGCGTCTTCGTCGTGCAGGAGCACGACGAAGCGGTGCACGTACTCCGTCGCCTGCTCGTGGAAGGTGCTTGTGGTGATGCCGGCCGACGCGTCGTCCTGGAAGATCTGCTCGTCGGCGAAGAGCTTTCCGTGTTCGTCCTCACCGACGGCTACAACCATCGACTCCTCGGCTGCGCCCAGGATCACAAGCGCGCTTTCGACGGCGACCGCGGCCCGAACACGGGCGGCATGGGGGCCTATTCGCCGGTGCCGCATCTGCAAGACGAGGTCCTCGCCGCGGTCGAGTCGCGTATCCTGGCGCCGACGCTCGCGGGGATGCTGGACGAAGGCCAGCCGTACCGCGGCTTCCTCTACCTGGGATTGATGCTCACGACGGCGGGACCACAGGTGCTGGAATACAACTGTCGACTCGGAGATCCGGAAGCGCAGGTCTTGCTGCCGCGCCTGCGCAGCGATTTCCTCGCCCTGCTTCTGGCCGCGGCGGCAGGCGATGTGACCGCGGCGCCCTGCGCGTTGCACGAAGATCGCTGCACCGTGGGCGTGGTGGTCGCCTCCGAGGGTTACCCCGAGGCGCCGCAACTCGATCGCCCCATCCACGGCCTCGAGGCGGCGCGCGAGCTCGGCGTCACCGTGTTCGCCGGCGGCGTCCGCCGCCACGGCACGGAATGGCTGACGAGCGGGGGTCGCATCGTCACCGTCGTCGGCAGCGACAGCAGCATGGCCGCAGCGCGGGAGCGTGCCTATGCCGGCGTCGGCGCCCTTCACATCCCCGGCAGCTTCCACCGCAAGGACATCGCCCTTCGAGCCCTGGAGCGTGCATCGTGGCAGAGCCGCGCGTCGGCATCTTGATCGGGAGCGAATCGGACCGCGAGATCATGGAGCACTGCCTGCGACAGCTGCAGGAGCTCGGTATCCCCGCGGAGCTGCAGGTGCTCTCGGCGCACCGGACGCCGGAGCGCGTCCGCGACTATGCGCTGCAAGCGGAGGCCCGCGGTCTCCGGGTCCTCGTCGCCGCCGCCGGCATGGCGGCCCATCTGGCCGGGGCGGTGGCAGCTTCGTCGCCGCTTCCGGTCATCGGGGTTCCCCTGGAGGCTGGGGCGCTGCGCGGACTCGATGCACTTCTTTCCACCGTGCAGATGCCCCGGGGTGTCCCGGTGGCCTGCATGGCCATCGGCAAGCCGGGGGCGGTCAATGCGGCGCTCCTGGCGGCGCAGATCCTGGCGCTCGAGGATGCAGCGCTGCGTTCCCGCCTGGCCGCGCTGCGTGCTGCGTGGGGGACTTAAGCGGATGCGGTGTATGGACTTCGGCGAGCCGGGCGGAATCCACCTGGCCTGCCGTCTGCTTGCCGATGGGGAGGCGATGATCTTGCCGACCGAGACTCTCTATGGTTTCTCCGCCGTCGCCACCTCCAAAGCGGGCAGGCGGCGGATCGCGGCCTGGAAAGGGATCGAGAGCCCGAGGAGCTTCCTCGCCCTCTTGCCCTGCTTCGATGCCTTACTTTCCTACCTGACTCCGGGCCAGGATCCGAGGGCGCTCGATTTCCTCCGGCGGCTCTGGCCGGCGCCGCTCACCGCGGTGCTGCGCGTTCAGGAGGCGCAGCCCTGGGGAGAAACGGTAGAATCAGGAGCGACGGCAGCGTTCCGAGTTCCGGCGCACCCGCGGCTGCGCGCCCTCTTGGCGCGACTCGGTGCGGCCGTACTCTCGACGAGCGTCAACCGCACGGGCGCAGCAGCGCTGTTGCGGGAAGGAGAGATCGACGCGGTCTTCGGCAGTGAGACTGATCTCTGGTTCTGCCGCGACCGCGGTCTCGAAACGCGGGCCCCGGGACCGGGATCGACTCTGGTGGACTGCACCAGCTGGCCGCCACGGCTCCTGCGCCGGGGACTGTTCGACCTGGACGCGAGTCTCGGAACGACGCCGGTCGGGTGAGGCGGGGCAAGGTGAGGCGCACCGTGGAGATTCTCTTCGTGTGCACCGGCAACACCTGCCGCAGCCCGCTGGCAGAAGTCATCGCCGCGCGACGGCTGGAAGTCGGAGCCGCGTCCGTGCAGGCTCGCTCTGCCGGGACGGATGCATGGGACGGTGAGCCCCCGAGCGTCTTGGCGCAGCAGGTGGCCGCCGAGGTCGGGCTGGATCTCACGGCGCACCGAGCCCGCCGGGTGACGCCGGAGATGCTCGCCGGGGCAGCGCTGGTGCTGGCGATGGCGCCGGCGCACGTGGACGCCTTGCGTCGGCTGTCGCCGGCCGCGGCGTCGCGAGTGCACTTGCTGCGGGACTATGCCGAGGGCGTCGGCAAGGGCGCTGCAGTGATCGACCCCATCGGTGGGGATCTGGGGGCGTACCGCCGGACCCTGCAGGAGCTCCAGGCGCTGGTGGAGGCCAGCGTGGAGCGTTTTCTGGCCGAAGCCACGAGCCGGGAGGCGTGAGCTTCGGCGCTGGCTCACGCCTGGCGGCGCCGCCGCCAGCGAGGAGGCGGAATGAAAGAGATGACGCGGAAGAAGACCGGGAGCAAGAGCCTCGATTCCGGGAAAGCGCCGTTCCGCACCGATCTCCTCGTGTGGATGGACGGCGACCTCGTGGCGTGGGAAGAGGCCACGGTGCACGTCATGGCTCACGCTCTCCACTACGGCAGCAGCGTCTTCGAGGGCGTGCGCTGCTACAAGACTCCGAAGGGGCCCGCCATCTTCCGCTTGCGCGAGCACGTGCGCCGGCTCTTCGATTCGGCGCGCATCTATCGCATGCAGCCGGCATACACGGAGGCAGAGTTCGCCCAGGCCATGGGCGAGACCGTGCAGGCCAACAAGTTCGAAGCCTGCTACCTGCGCCCCTTGGTGTACCGGGGACTCGGTACGCCCGGCGTCAACCCCCTGGGCAGCCCGGTGTGCAGCAGCATCGTGGCCTGGGACTGGGGCGCCTACCTGGGGGACCACTCGGCGGCGGCGGGCGTGGACGTCTGCGTTTCCTCCTGGTGGCGCATGCATCCGAACACCATCCCCGCGATGGCCAAGGCCAGTGCCAACTACATGAACGGCCAGCTCATCAAGATGGAGGCCGTGCTCAACGGCTTCACCGAAGGCGTCGCCCTCGATCCGCGGGGGTACGTCTGCGAGGGCAGCGGCGAAAACATCTTCGTCGTCCGTGACGGCGTCGTCCGCACCCCGCCCTTCGCGGCCGGCGTCCTGCCCGGGATCACCCGCGACTCGGTGATCACCTTGCTGCGGCAGGACGGCATCGAGGTGCGCGAAGAGGACATCCCGCGCGAGGCCCTGTACGTGGCGGACGAGGTCTTCTTCACCGGCACGGCGACGGAGGTGGTGGCGATCCGCTCCGTCGATCGCATCGTGGTCGCCGACGGTTCCATGGGACCGCTGACGCGGCGAGCGCAAGAGCTCTTCCTCGGACTCGTGCGCGGTGACCTCGAGGACCGGCACGGCTGGCTGACGCCCGTCTGAGGGGTGGCCCGGTGCGCTGTCCGGCCTGCGGCCACGAAGACGACAAGGTCGTCGATTCGCGCTCCGTGCGCGACGGCATGGGAGTGCGCCGGCGCCGCGAGTGCACCGGCTGCCACCAGCGCTACACGACTTACGAGTTCATCGAGCAGACCCCGGTGCTGGTGATCAAGAAGGACGGACAGCGGCAGGCCTACGAGCGTGACCGCATCCTCACCGGCCTGGTCAAGGCGTGCGAGAAGCGGCCGATCTCGCGGCAGCAGCTCGAGGAGCTGGTGGACGAGGTCGAGCGCGTTCTCCTCGCCGACGGCCGCAGCGAGATCCCCTCGCGGGAGATCGGCGAAGCCGTGATGAACCGCCTGCAGTCCCTGGACGAAGTGGCCTACGTGCGCTTCGCCTCGGTCTATCGTTCTTTCCGGGACGTCAACCAGTTCATGGAAGAGCTGCGCGGTCTCCTGCAGGAGAAGCGCCGTGAGTCCTGACGCTGCCCTCGTCGCCGCGGGCGCCACGCCGCCCCCCGCGGGCAAGAAGCCGCAACGCGCGCCGCTCCGCACGATGTCCTTCTTCCAGCACCTGGAGGAGCTGCGGGCGACCCTCATCCGCATGCTCCTGGTCGGCGCCGCGGCAGCCACCGCCGGCTGGTTCGTCTCGGAACGACTGCTCGGACTGCTCGTCCCGGCCGAGCTCGGCCAGGTGCACTACTTCAATCCCACCGAAGGCTTCATGATCCGCTTCAAAGTGAGCATCGCCGTCGGCTTGCTCGTCGCCATGCCGATCCTGCTGATGCAGGTATGGAGCTTCGTCGCCCCCGGTCTGTTCCAGAACGAGAAGCGCTTCGTCTTCCCCGTTCTGCTCGCCAGCACCCTGCTCTTCTACTTGGGATTGGCCTTCGCCTACGCCTTCGTAGTGCCGCGCATGGTGAGCTTCTTCCTCTCCTTCTCCGCCGCCACGCTGAAGCCCATCATCAACGTCACCCAGTACTTCTCCTTCGTGACCAAGTTCTGCCTCGCCTTCGGCTTGGTCTTCCAAATCCCCGTGGTCATCGTGCTCCTCGCCTGGCTCGGCCTGGTGACGCCGCGGCAGCTGCTGTCCCAGTGGCGCTATGGCGTCGTCATCATCTTCATCGTCGCGGCGTGGCTCACCCCTCCCGACGCGGTGTCCCAGGTGATGATGGCGATTCCCATGGTGGTGCTCTACATGGGCGCCATCGGCCTCGCCTTCGTGGTCGGACGAAGGCGCCAGTCTCGCCGCAGCACCGAAACAGACCCGGATCCCGACGTGGATCACGAAGCTGTCTCACCTTGATACGTGTCGGGATTGCGCGGTGGGCAACTGCCTGTCGGGTGGGACCTTCCTGTCCTCCAGGCGGTTGCGGCGCCGCCGACGGACCCGGTGGGAACTCGCCACGCCGGCGCGCGTTGTCAGCATCGAGAAGCTTTGACCCGGCGGGCAGGCCCTGCCGCCCCCTAGCAGTCGGCGACCCGGTCGCCAGGCCACGCCCGCCGTAGTCCTTGGGTCTACCGCTCGGGGAGACCCCTACCGGTACGACCCTTGCTTGAAACTTCGGCGACGGCCTCGCCGTGGCGTACACGCTCCGTCTCTTCCGCCACGGTGTAAGAGAGGCCTCGTCTCGGGGGGCAGGGAGACGCCGAGTCGAGCGAGCCCGCTCGCCGCCCGGCTGGTTTGGGAGGCAATCACCATGATGGGCGACGCTCGGAGTCTGATGCAGTACATCCGCGACGCGCACGACCCGTTGCGGTACCGCGAGTTCCACTGGACCGGCACATTCGAAGACTACCTGGAGTTGTTCCTCAAGAATCCCAAGGTGGCTCGCAACGCCTACCAGCGCGTGTACGACATGATCCTGTCCTACGGCGTGGAAGAGCATGTGGAGAACAAGGAAAAGGTTCTCCACTACAAATTCTTCCACGATCCCATCGACCATGGCCGCGACGCCGTCTTCGGCCTCGACGGGGCGCTCATGCGGCTGGTGGACGTGTTCAAATCGGCGGCGCACGGCTACGGCGCCGAGCGCCGCGTGCTGCTCCTCCACGGCCCCGTGGGCAGCGCCAAGAGCACCATCGTCCGCTTGCTGAAGAAAGGGCTGGAGCGCTATTCCCGCACCGAGGAAGGCGCCATCTACACCTTCTCCTGGCGCGACCTGGACTCCGAGGCGGAGAATCCCAACTGGCACGCCACTCCCATGCACGAGGACCCACTCTACCTGATCCCGAAGGAGTCGCGGCAGCGCCTCCTGGAGCCGGTGAACGCCCAGCTACCACAGCGGGAACGGGTCACCCTGGACGGCGACCTCTGCCCCTACAGCCGCCACATCTACAGCATGCTCATGGAGCGTTACGACGGCGACTGGTCACGGGTGGTGCAGAACGTCCGCGTCGAGCGCCTGCTGCTCTCCGAGCAGGATCGCATCGGCATCGGCACCTTCCAGCCCAAGGACGAGAAGAACCAGGATTCCACCGAGCTCACCGGGGACATCAACTACCGCAAGATCGCCGAGTATGGCAGCGACTCGGACCCGCGGGCTTTCAACTTCGACGGCGAATTCAATGTCGCCAACCGCGGCCTGGTGGAGTTCATCGAGGTCCTCAAGCTGGATGTGGCCTTCCTGTACGACCTGCTGGGAGCCTCGCAGGAACACCGCATCAAGCCCAAGAAGTTCGCCCAGACGCCCATCGACGAGGTGATCATCGGCCACACCAACGAGCCGGAGTACCGCAAGCTGCAGAACAACGAGTTCATGGAGGCGCTCCGCGACCGCACCGTGAAGATCGACGTGCCGTACGTGACCCGGCTCGGGGACGAGATCAAGATCTACCAGAAGGACTTCAACGAGAAGATCGTGAAGGGCAAGCACATCGCGCCACACACCCTGCGGGTGGCGTCGATCTGGTCGGTGCTGACGCGCCTCGAAGAGCCGAAGAAGGCCAAGATGACCTTGATGCAGAAGATGAAGCTCTACGATGGGCGCATGCTGCCGGGGTACACCGAGGACTCCATCAAGGAGCTCCGCGCCGAGGGCCCCAACGAGGGCATGCACGGCATCTCGCCGCGCTACGTGCAGGACAAGATCTCCAACGCCTTGGTGAGCGACACCGGCGAGGGTTGCATCAACCCCTTCATGGTGATGAACGAGCTCGAGTCCGGCTTGCAGCACCATTCGCTGATCACCAACGAAGAGGAGCGCAAGCGCTGTCGCGAGCTGCTGGCGGTGGTGAAAGCCGAGTACGAGGACATGGTCAAGAACGAGGTGCAGCGCGCCATCTCGGCGGACGAGGAGTCGGTGCGCCGTCTGTGCGCCAACTACATCGATCACGTCAAGGCCTACACCTTGAAGGAAAAGGTGCGTAACAAGTACACCGGCCAGGACGAGGATCCGGACGAACGCCTGATGCGGTCGGTGGAAGAGAAGATCGAGATCCCCGAGAGCCGCAAGGACGACTTTCGCAGCGAGATCATGAACTACATCGGGGCGCTGGCCCTGGAGGGCAAGACCTTCGACTACGCCACCAACGCCCGGCTGCAGAAGGCCCTGGAGCTCAAGCTCTTCGAGGACCAGAAGGATTCCATCAAGCTCACCAGCTTGGTGTCCAGCGTCGTGGACAAGCAGACGCAAGAGAAGATCGACATCATCAAGGCAAGGATGATCAAGAATTACGCTTACTGCGACGTCTGCGCCACGGATGTGCTCAACTACGTCGCCAGCATCTTCGCGCGCGGCGACATCAAGGGCTCCTGAGCCGCCGCTGGCCAAGCGGCGGGCCCTGACGTCGGCAGGTGCGCATGGTCCGCAAGATCGAAGAAGACAAGAGCCGGTTCGACCGCATCGTCCGCGGCCGGATCAAGAACGAGCTGCGCAAGTACATCACCCATGGCGAGCTCATCGGCCGCAAGGGCCGTGATCTCGTTTCCATCCCCATCCCGCAGATCGAGATCCCTCGCTTCCGCTACGGCCGCAACCGCGCCGGCGGCGTCGGCCAGGGCGAGGGCGAGCCGGGCACGCCCCTCGGGCGGGCGCCGGGGGAGGGTGAGAGCGGCGCCGGCGACGCCGCCGGCCAGCACCTGATGGAAGTGGACGTGCCGCTGGCGGAGCTGGCCAAGCTCCTGGGGGAGGAGCTGGAGCTGCCCCGCATCCAGCCACGGGGGCGCAAGAACGTCACCGCCACCCGGGAGCGTTATGTCGGCATCCGCCAGTCGGGTCCGGAGTCGCTGCGTGTTTTCCGCCGCTCCTTCCGCGAAGCGCTGAAGCGCGAGATGGCGTCCGGGACCTACAATCCCGAAGATCCCATCGTCGTCCCCCTGCAGCCCGACCGCCGCTATCGCTCCTGGCGGGAAGTGCGGCTGCCGGAGAACAACGCTGTGATCCTCTACATCATGGACGTCTCCGGTTCCATGGGGGACGAGCAGAAGGAGATCGTGCGCACCACCGCCTTCTGGATCGACACGTGGCTGCGCTCGCAGTACAAGCATCTGGAGAGCCGCTACATCATCCATGACGCCGTGGCCTACGAGGTGGACCAGAAGACCTTCTACTCCACCCGGGAGAGCGGCGGCACCAAGATCTCCAGCGCCTACAAGCTGTGCCAGGAGATCCTGGAGCGGCACTACCCGCCGTCCGACTGGAACGTCTACCCCTTCCATTTCTCCGACGGCGACAACTGGGGCGGTGGCGACACCAAGGAGTGCATCCGCATCCTGCGCGAGGAAATCCTGGAGCGAGTGAACCAGTTCGCCTATGGCCAGGTGGAGAGCCCCTACGGCAGCGGCCAGTTCCTCAAGGACCTGGAGAAGGAGTTCCAGGGCACCGAGACCCTGGTGACCGCGCCGATCAAGGACCGTGAGGCCGTTTACTCCACCATCAAGGACTTCCTGGGGAAGGGCCGATGAACACCAAGAGCCGCGACCTGCAGACCCTGGCCGAGGAGATCGGCGGCGTCGCCCGGCGCTACGGCCTGGATTTCAACGATGTGGTCTTCGAAGCGGTGGACTACGCGCAGATGAACGAGATCGCCGCCTACGGTGGCTTCCCGAGCCGCTATCCGCACTGGTCCTTCGGCATGGAGTACGACCAGCTGGCCAAGGGCTACGCCTACGGGCTGCAGCGCATCTACGAGCTGGTCATCAACAACAACCCGGCCTACGCCTACCTGATGCAGTGCAACACCCTGGTGGACCAGAAGCTGGTGATGGCCCACGTCTACGCCCACGTGGACTTCTTCAAGAACAACGCCTGGTTCCGCCACACCAACCGCAAGATGGTGGACGCCATGGCCAACCACGGCACGCGGGTGCGGAAGTACGTGGAGAAGTACGGAGCCGACACGGTGGAGTCCTTCATGGATTCCTGCAAGTCCCTGGACAACCTCATCGACTTCCACGCGCCGCACGTGCGGCGGCGGGCTCTCACCCGGCCGCCGCTCGCTGGCAGCGAGGAGGATGTGGTGGATCACGGCGTGCCGCGGCTGCGCGCCAAGGGCTACATGGACCGCTATATCAATCCCGAGGAGTTCCTGGAGAAGCAGCGGCAGCTGAAGCAGCAGCAGAGCGAAGAGGTGCGGAAGGTGCCGGCAGCGCCGGAGCGCGACGTGCTGCTCTTCCTGCTGGAGCGAGCACCGCTGGAGCGCTGGCAGCAGGATATCCTCTCCATCGTCCGCGACGAGGCGTACTACTTCGCCCCGCAAGGGCAGACGAAGATCTTGAACGAAGGCTGGGCCACCTTCTGGCACTCCCGCATGATGACCCGGGACCTGTTGCAGGCCTCCGAGGTGGTGGACTACGCCGACCACCACTCGGGGACGGTGCTCACGCCGCCCGGGGGCTTCAACCCCTACAAGATCGGGTTGGAGCTGTTCCGTCACATCGAGGAGCGCTGGAACCGCGGGCAGTTCGGCCCGGAGTGGGAGGCCTGCGACGACTACCAGGACAAGCGGCGTTGGGATCGGAAAACCGGGCAGGGTCTGCAGAAGGTCTTCGAGGTGCGCAAGCTGTACAACGACGTCACCTTCATCGACACCTTCCTCACCGAGGACTTCTGCCGCGATCAGAAGCTCTTCCACTTCAGTTACAACAAGCAGACCGACATGTACCACATCGACAGCCGGGAATTTCCGAAGATCAAGCAGCAGCTGCTCTTCCAGCTCACCAACTTCGGCCAGCCCATCATCCTGGTGGCCGACGGCAACCACCGCAACCGCGGTGAGCTGTACCTGCGCCACGAGCACGAAGGGGTGGACCTCAAGCTGGAGCACGCGGAGGACACGCTGCGCAATCTCTTCCGGCTCTGGAAGCGGCCGGTGCACTTGGAGACCACCGTCTTCGAGCGCCGGAAGATCCTCACCTTCGACGGCAAGGAACACACCCGCCGCGAGGTCAAGACCAACAATTCTTGAGACTTGGGCCATTCGTCTCGGGTACGGCACGAGACTGGAAGCGGACCGAGGGCGCGGCGATTGGCGCTTCTGCCTCGGCGGCCGGGCATGTATGCTTGCCGCGGTTCCCCGCAAGCGCCGCCGGCGGCAGGGGAGAACGGAGCTCGGCGTGGAGGCACGCTTCAACGTCTATGCCCAGGATTTCCGCGCTCTGGTACAGGAAGATCTGACCCAGGTCGAGGAGTTCCTGCAGCACTGTTGCCAGGCGACCGGCGTTCCCCTGATCGACGAAGTCTGGGAGCACCTGCAGCGGTCGCCGGGCAAGCGTCTTCGTCCCACCTTGCTGCTCCTCGTCGCCCGGGCGTACGGCGAGCCCGGCAGCCGCAGCATCATGGCGGGCGCGGTGGTGGAGATGATCCACACGGCGACACTCATCCACGACGACGTGGTGGACAAGGCAACGCTGCGGCGCGGCCAGCCGGCAGTGAACCACCGCTGGCACGACGGCATCGCTCTCATGATGGGGGATTTCCTCTACTCCAAGGCCTTCCAGCTCTTCACCGCCGCCGGTCTGGAACGCGAAATGGAGCTGCTGGCGGAGACGACGAACCGGATGTCGGTGGCAGAGATGATGCAGTTCCAGTTCCACGCCAAGCTGGACATGCGTGAGGACGAGTACATGCTGCTCATCCGCGAGAAGACCGCGGCGCTCATCGCCGCCTCCTGCGCGCTCGGAGCGCTGTGCGGCGGCGCCACCGCCGTCGAACCCATCCTCGCCTACGGGAACGACGTGGGCCTCGCCTTCCAGATCACCGATGACCTGCTGGATTACTTGGGGGACGAGTCCGTGGTCGGCAAGCCGGTGGGCAACGATCTCCACGAGGGCAAGGTGACCCTGCCCCTCATCCTGGCGTTGCACAATGCTCCGACGGCGGAGCGCGAACGCATGCTGCGGGCCATCCGCAGTCGCGAGATCTTCGACGGCCAGTGGGGGACGATGCTCGAGTTCGTCGCCACCCACGGCGGCATCGAGGAGGCCCGGGCCCGGGCTCTCCTCCACGGCGGCCGCGCCAAGCAGGCCCTCCGCGACCTCCCGGCCGGTCCCGAGCGGGACGCGCTGGCGGATGCCGTGGATTTCATCACCCACCGCAGCAGCTGAGCATGGGGGCGCGGCGCCAGCACGCGCCTCCTGGCCCGACGCGCCGGCGGGCGCCGACGCCGGCGGACTGCGTTGTCCTGCTCGCCGTCGCCGCGCTGGTGCCGGCGTCCTGGGCCTGGAAGCCCGAGCCGGAGCGAGCCGCGGTGCTCGTCGTCCGCAGCGCCGACGGGGAGAGTCGCTTCGAGGCGTCCCAGGACCGGGAGATGGAGATCCGCGGCCCGGTCGGCGTGACCCGCTTGCGCCTGCAGGATGGCGAAGCCTGGATCGTGGCGGCGCCGTGCGCCAACCACTTCTGCCAGCGCCTCGGCCGTCTGCGTGCTCCCGGCCGGAGCCTCGTCTGCGTGCCGAACCGCGTGGTGGTGTGCTTCGCGGGCTCCGGCCTCGACGTGGATGGGGTGACGCGCTGATGCAGCCACCCGCGCTTCCTACCGCTCTCGAGTCCGCTGCCGTGCCGAGCGCCGGTGCTGCGGAACCCGAGGCGTGCTCCGCTCCCATGCCGCCGCTCGTTTCGGTGCAGGGGCGGCAGGCGAGTACGGCGCTGCAGCTGCGCTCGCGCCTGGCCCTCTACGCCGCTGCCGCCACGCTCCTCTGGCTGCTCGAACGCACGCTGCCCAACCCTGTGCCCTGGATCCGTCTCGGTCTCGCCAACGGCGTCACCCTGCTCGTGCTCCTCGAACACGGGGCGGTCGCCGCCGGCATCGTCCTGGTCCTGCGACTCCTCCTCGCCGCCTTCTTCGCCGGCACTCTGTTCGGGCCCCAATCGATCCTCGCCCTCGGCGGTGGCGTGGCGAGCTGGGCGGCGATGACGCTGGCGCAGCGCTGGGGCGGCCGACTCTTGAGCCCCCTCGGGCTCTCGGTGCTCGGAGCCAGTGCGCATGGGTTGGCGCAGCTCGCGCTGGTGGCCACGGTGCTCGGTGCCGGCAGCGGTGCCTGGGATCTGCTGCCGCTCTTCGCCATCGTGGCGCTCGCAAGCGGCAGCTGCACCGGCATCGTGGTCGACGCCTTGCAAGCGCGCTTGGCTCTCGCTCGCGGCACCGCGGCCCCTTGACCCTCCTCCTCTGCTGGGGTAGGTTGCGCCTGTTTCCCTGTCGCGCTCACGTGCGCGCCCACGTCGCGTTGGCGGAGGTGCTGTTGGCGTTGAGTCCGCGCCAGCTGGCGTTGAAGGCTGCCGAGCTGGCCGCCAGCAAGAAGGCGGAGGACATCGTGCTCTTGGACCTCCGCCGGGTCACCAACTTCGCCGACTACTTCGTCCTCTGCACCGCTACCTCGGACGTGCAGCTGCGTGCCGTCTCCGATGCCGTCGTCGACGGCCTCGAGATGCTGCAGCACGAGGTGTGGCACAGCGAAGGCTACGACACCCGCAGCTGGATCCTGCTGGACTACGTGCACATCGTGGTGCACGTCTTCCTCCCCGAGACGCGGGCGTATTACGCCCTGGAGAAGCTCTGGGGCGACGCTCCCAGCGAAGCGTTCGCCGGTTGAGGACGCCCCGGAGGCGACATGGTCAAGGCAGAGATCCTGTCCATCCTGGAAGCCGTGCTGCGGGAACTCGGGCTCGAGCCGCCGGGTCCGCTGCAGCTCGATCCACCCCGGGATCCGCGCCATGGCGATCTGAGCACCAACGTGGCGCTGCTGCTGGCGAAACGGAGCGGCACCACGCCGGCAGCGCTGGCACAGCGGCTGGCCGAAAGACTGCGCGCGCGGGCGGACCTGCAGGCCGAGGTCAGCCTCGCCGG
>DASRJW010000084.1 GCA_035649275.1 Candidatus Krumholzibacteriia bacterium | reverse complement strand
GCCGTGGCCTCGACTGCAAGCGACGAGCGAGGAGCGCGCCGCCGCCGCCACCTTGCTCCGCAGCCACGCGTTGCCCCCCGAGGCCGCCGCCCTCGTGGTCGCACCGGGGGCGCGCTACGGCGCGGCGAAGCGCTGGCCGGCGGAACGCTTCGCCGCTGCCGCCGCCCAAGCGGCAACGTTCCTCGAGGCCCCAGTCGTTCTCGTCGGCGGGCGCGAGGATGCCAACGCCACCGCTGCCGTCCACGCCGCCTTGCCCGCGGCGGTGGACCTCGCTGGGCGCACGCCATTGCCCACGCTCCTCGGATTGCTCGCCGGCGCTCGGGGCGTTCTCTCCAACGACAGCGGCGTGATGCATCTCGCCGCCGCCCTCGGCGCTCCCGTGGTGGGCATCTTCGGTTCCACCAACCCGGAATGGACGCGGCCCCTCGGACCGCGCGCCGCGGTCGTGGTGCACCCGGTGCCCTGCGCGCCTTGTTATCTGCGGCGTTGTCCCATCGACTTTCCCTGCATGCACGGCATCGCACCGGAGCACGTGGTGGCGACGCTCCGCCGCCTGCTCGCAGCGGCACGGCCCGGTGTGGCCGAGGCCATCTCTCGGGTATGATGCGCAGCATGTCCACCGCCGCGCCGCGAGCCCGACTGGAGTCTTGCCTGGAAGCGTTTCCGCGCCAGCGCATCGCCGTCATCGGCGATCTGGCGCTGGACGAGTTCGTGCACGGTCGCACCGCTCGCGTCTCCCGCGAGGCTCCCGTGCTCATCCTGCGCCACGAGAGCACCGATCGCCTCCCCGGTTGTGCGGGCAACGCGGCGCGCAACGTCGCCGCCTTGGGCGGCGCAGCGTTCGCCGTCGGTCTGCTCGGGGAGGACGAGGCGGGAACGGCGCTGGCAGAGTTGCTGCGCGACTGCGGCGTCGACACCGCCGGCGTGGTCCGACTGCCGCAGGGTCGCACCTGGAGGAAGACGCGCTTCACCGCCGGGGACCTGCACACGGTGCAACAGCAGGTGATGCGCCTCGACCACGAACCCGAGTACGGGTCGCCGGATCTCTGGCGCGGGGCCTTGCTCGCGGCGGTGGAAGCAGCGCTGCAGCGCGCCACGGGGATCCTGCTTTGCGATTACGGCGGCGGTGTCCTCGACGCCAGCACCCGTCCCCTAGTGCTCGAGCTCTGCCGGCGCCGCGGCGTGCCAGTGCTGGCGGATTCGCGTTATGCCTTGGACAGCTTCGCCGGCGTGACCTGCGCCACACCGAACGAGACCGAGATCGAACCCATCCTCGGGCGCGCCCTGGCCAACGACGCCGACGTCGAAGCCGCCGGTCTCGAGCTGCAGCGACGGCTCCGCTGTCCAGCCCTCGTCATCACCCGGGGTCGGCTCGGCATGACCGTCTTCGACGGCACGGCGCCGTTGCATCTGCCGGCCTACGGCGACGAAGCGGTGGACGTGGCCGGCGCCGGGGACACCGTCGCCGCCGCGGTCGTCCTCGCCCTCGCCGCCGGCAGCAGCGTCGGCGACGCCGCCCGTCTCGCCAACTATGCCGCCTCCAGGGTGGTGCGGCAGCGTGGCACCGCGGTGACCGAACGGAGCGGCGTGCTCGACTGCCTGCGTCACGACGCCGCACCGCGATGAAGCTCGAGCGCTACTTCGAGGCGGTCGAACCTCTCGCCCGCCACCTGCACGCCCTGGGCAGCGAGCGGATCGTGCTGGCGAACGGCTGCTTCGATCTCCTGCACGTGGGCCACGTGCGCTACCTGGAGGCGGCGCGCGCCCTCGGCAACGTTCTCGTCGTGGGCTTGAACAGCGACGCCTCGGTCCGCGCCCTCAAGGGCCCCGGGCGCCCGCGAATGCCGGAAGGCGAGCGCGCCGAGCTGTTGCTGGCGCTGCGCGCCGTGGACTACGTCGCCCGTTTCGAGGAACTCGACGTGAGCCGGGTGCTTGAGGTGCTCCGCCCGGCGTTCCACGCCAAGGGCACCGACTACAGCGTGGAAACCGTCCCGGAGTACGCGGTGGCCCAGCGGCTCGGCGTGCGCACGGTGATCGTCGGCGATCCCAAGGCGCATTCGAGCCGCGACCTCGGTCCCGAACGGCGCCTATGAACGATGCGAAGCTGGCGGCGGCGGCGGCGCGGCTCGACGACGGCGGCAAGCTCCTGGTGACACGGCTCCGTTACATCGGCGACGTGGTCTTGTCCCTGCCCCTGGTGCAGGTGCTGCGCCGCGCTTTCCCTCGCGCCGCGATCCACTACCTCGCCGAACCCGTTCCCCTCGAAATCCTGCGCCGCCATCCCGACCTCGATCGGCTCTGGTGCGCCGCGCGCGGCCGCCGCGGCACCTGGAACACCGTCACCGCACTGCGCCGCGAGCGCTTCGCCGCGGTCATCGATCTGTTCGCCAACCCGAGGAGCGCCCTCCTCGTCCGCGCCAGCGGCGCCCCGGTCCGCATCGGCGAAGCGCGACGCAGCCGCCGCCACCTGTACACCCACGCGCGCGTGCTAGCCACCGGGCGGAGCGCCCTCGAACACCACCTCGACGCGGCCGCCTGGCTCGGTGTCGAGGCGCTGGTGCCCGAACGACCGCAGCTCCATCTCACCCGCGAGGAGAAGGCCGGGCCGGCAACGGCGCTGGCCGCCGCAGCGCGCGGGCGACCCACCGTGCTCTTGCACTGGGGGGCGACGCAGCGAGCGAAGGAATGGCCGGAGGAACGCACGCACGAGCTCGCGCGGCGTCTGCTGGGGCGGGATGTCCACGTGGTGTTGAGCACCGCACCGCATCGAACCGCCTTGAGCGCCAGCCTCGCGGCCGCCTTGCCGGCAGTGCAGCGTTTGCCGGTGTTGCCCTTGCGCGCGCTCCTCGCCTGGGTGGCCGCCGCCGATGCGGTGGTCGCCGTGGACGGCGGCATCGCCCACTGCAGCGTCGCTCTCGGCCGGCCGACGCTGGCGCTCTTCGGACCCACGGTGCCGCAGATTTGGTTCCCCTACGCGGCCTTCGGTCCCTTCCGCGTCCTCCACGCCGGCGTCGATTGCAGCCACTGCGATCGGGACTTCTGCCCGACGCGGGCCTGCATGGCGGCGCTGGAGGTGGACAGCGTCGAGCAGCAGCTCCGGGAAATCGCACCGGGAGTCGGCGTGTCATGACCGTGCGCGCGCCACACCGTGCCGGCAGGCGGGACGACCGGCAGGGGAATCCCGGCGCTGTCTCCGGCAGCGAGGGAGTGGCCCTGCTGCCGCTCCGCGGCCCGGTGCAGCGCATTCTCGTCTTGCGACCCCGCGCCCTCGGCGACGTGCTGCTCGTGACGCCGGCGCTGCGGGCCTTGAAGGCCGGGTTCCCCGCCGCGGCGTTGCACGTGGCGGTGGACGACATCCTCGCACCGGTGCTGCGCCGCAACCCGCACGTGGATCGGCTCTGGCTCCTGCCACGCCAGCGGCCGGTGCGGCGCCGGGATTGGTGGAGCCTCGCCTGGCAGCTGGCGCTGGTGCGTTTCGATCTCGTCCTCGACCTGCACGGCTCGCCGCGCACGGCGCTGCTGGCCCGTCTGACCGGCGCCCGCAACCGCGTCGGCTACGCACTGCGCGGGCGCGGGCGGTTGTACAACCTGCCGGTGCCGCGGGACAGCGACCGCAGCGGCAAGCGCGCCCTGCAGTATGGGGCCCGCGTGAACCTCGACATCGTCGCCCGCTGCGGCGTCGCCGCCGCCACCACGGACGATGCTTCTCTCGTTTTCGTTCCCGATCCCGCCGTGGAAGAGCGCCTTCGTCGAGACCTCGAGTCAACCTTCCCGGGGCGGCCGCGGGTCGGCCTGGCTCCTGCCGGCACTTGGCAAGCAAAGACCTACCCAGCTGCCGCTTGGGCCGAGGTCGCGGACCGCCTCGCCGCCGCTGGCTGCCACCTCGTCCTCCTCTGGGGACCGGGGGAGCGGGGGACGGCGGAGGCGGTGCAGCGCAACATGCGCGTCCCTGCACCCCTCGCCCCTGCGACCGACCTCGAGGAGCTGGCAGCTCTCCTCGGTCATCTCGATCTGCTTCTCAGCACCGACTCCGGCGTGAAGCACCTGGCGGTGGCCCGGGGTACGCCCTCGCTCACCGTCTTCGGCCCCACGAGCCCCCGGGCCTGGATGCCCCCCGCGGGCCCACATGCCTGGGTGCGGGCACGCCTGCCGTGCCTGGAGTGCAACCTGACCCGCTGCACCCACCATCTCTGCATGCGCCTGCTCGCGCCACAGGCGGTGGCGGAACGGGCCTTGGCGCTCCTCCAGGTTCCCTTCGGCGTGGAACTGCAGCCACCACCCGGTTAACGTGGAACCAGCGATGGGCAGGGGGAGTCCAAGTCGAGGAGCGTCGGCCGGGAGGAGCACGGTGACCGTCAAGCGGTGGGTGTTGCTGCTCTTACCGCTTTGTTGCTTCCTGCCCCGTGCCGCTCCCGGGGAGGACCCGGAGGAGGACTGCCAGACCGTCGGCAGCATCCCCGATCCGATGCCGCCGCGCCTGCCGAGCCGGGTGCGCTTCCATCCCGGCGAGCAGCTGGAGTTCTCGGTCCAGTACGGCCTCGTCACCGCCGGCCGCGCCACCATGAGCATCGATGCCGCCATCCGCCAGCGAGAAGGCCGGCCCACCTACCACCTGGTCACCTCGGCGCGCTCGAGCAAGGTGTTCGCCAAAGTCTTCGACGTCAACGATCGCGTCGAGTCCTACCTGGACACGCTGGAGCTGCACTCGGTGCGCTTCGAAAAGCACCTGCGCGAAGGTCGTTACGTCCACGATCTCTGGGTGGTGTTCGATCAGGAGAAGCACACTGCCTCCATCGACGGCAAGCGCCGCTGCGACGTGCTCGAGCACGTGCAGGACGTGCTCTCGTCTTTCTACTACATTCGCACCCTCGAGCTCTCCGTGGGGCAGTCCATCTTCATTCCCAACCACGACAACGGCAAGAACTACGCCATGGAGGTGAAGGTACACCGGCGCGAGCGCGTCAGCGTCGACGCCGGCACCTTCGACTGCTTGGTGCTCGAGCCGGTGCTGTTGGGCGAAGCGGTCTTCAAACAGAAAGGTCGCTTGGAGGTCTGGGTCACCGACGACCCGGTGCACATGCCGGTGTTGATGAAGAGTCAGGTGCTGGTCGGCGCCATCGCCGCGGTGCTGGCCGAATTCCGCCTCGGCGACGGCTCCCCGGCCCCGCCCGCCATGGTCCAGAACACGAGGTGAGAGGATGTCGCGCTACCCCGAGATCGACCTGCACAAGGTGCGGACGGTGAGTATCCACGAACGTCACAGCAAGGTGCAGGTGGAACAGTTCGGCCGCGCCGAAACTTGGCCCGGTGCCAGCGCCTGGCTGCGGCGGCTGCCCTCGCTGCTGGCGGCAGAGAACCTGCAGGCGCTGGTGGCGGCGCTGCAGGAAGCGCGTCGGCAGGGCAGGATGCGGCTGTTCATGCTCGGGGGTCACGTGATGAAGACCGGTGTCTCGCCGTATCTCGTCGATCTCATGCGCCGCGGCTTCATCTCCCACTTCGCCAGCAACGGCTCCTTCAGCATCCACGACGTGGAGACCTCGCTTTTCGGTCGCACTTCGGAGGACGTGGCGGACACCCTGGAGCGCGGCGTCTTCGGCATGGTGCGGGAGACGCCGGAGTTCATGTTCGCCGCCTTCCGGGAAGGCAGCGAGCGCCGGGAAGGCATGGGGGAGTGCCTCGGGAGGGCCCTCCTCGCCGCCCGGGCGCCCCACGCCGAGGTCAGTTTGCTGGCGCAGGCCCACGCGGCGGGGGTGCCGTTCACCGTGCACGTCTCCCTCGGCGGGGACATCCTGCATCAGCACCCGGGCGCCGACGGCGCGGTCCTGGGAGAACTGTCGTTGCGCGACTTCCGCATCCTGGCCGCCGGACTGGGGACGCTAGGGGAGGGAGGGGTGGTGCTGAATCTGGGCTCCGCCGTGGTGATGCCCGAGGTCTTCCTCAAGGCCTTGACGGTGGCTCGCAACGTCCTCGGCAGCGTCGAAACATTTACCACCGCCAACCTGGACATGCTGCAGCACTACCGCCCAGGGGAAAACGTGCTCCGTCGCCCCACCCAGCGCTCCGGCAAAGCCTTACCGCTCATCGGGCAACACGAGATCCTGGTTCCCCTCCTCCATGCCCTCCTGGTGGATGGCGCCACGTGACCGGCGGCCACCACCGGGCATGGAGTCGTTTGACAGATTTGAACTTCCGTTGCTATACTGCCCCGCGAAAGAGCTTCAAGCGCCCGCAGGAGGTTTCTGCTCCGGACTTCGCTACCGTTTGCTGATCGCCGTGCCAGGTTCCCCCCGAGCCCGGTCTCGTGGGGCCCCCGAACCTTGTGTCGCGGTGTGACATCGCGTCGGATTCAACAGCCACTGCGAAGGAAGAAGGGCGCGTGTCCTCCGTTTCGAGGTTGTCGGTTTCGAGATTGCAGCCCCTGCCGCTCGACGCGGAACGCCGTCCGGCCCCCGTGTACCAGGTGGCGCCGGATTGGCAATTCGCCCTGCCGGATTCTTGGGCTTACCGGATCCTCAAGCGCCTGATCGATGTCGCCTTCTCCCTCTGCGGTCTGGCGCTGCTCCTGCCCTTGCTCCCGGTGGTGGTGCTCCTCATCCGGCTCGATTCACCCGGGCCGGTGATCTTCGCGCAGCGCCGCGTCGGCCAGCGGGGCCGCCAGTTCACCTGCTACAAGTTCCGCTCCATGGTGGCCGGCGCCGAAGCGATGAAGTCGACGCTGGCGGAGCTCAACGAGGCCTCAGGACCGGCGTTCAAGATCCGCGACGATCCGCGCATCACCCGGGTGGGGGCTTTCCTGCGCCGGAGCAGCCTGGACGAGGTGCCGCAGCTCCTCAACGTGCTGCGCGGGCAGATGTCCATCGTCGGGCCGCGGCCGCAGATTCCCACCGAGGTCGAGCTGTACGAGCCCTGGCACCGTCGCCGGCTGGAGGTCAAGCCGGGCATCACCTGCCTCTGGCAGATCGCCGGACGGAGCCACATCGGCTTCGACGAGTGGATGCGTCTCGACCTGGAGTACCTGCGGCGCCGCAGCTTGCAGCTGGACCTGTGGATCGTGCTGCACACGTTGCCCGCAGTCATCGCCCGCAAGGGCGCCTATTGAGCCGGGGCCAATGATGTACGAAAGCTACTACCGCTTCACCAAACCGCCCTTCCGGCTCGTCGCCGACCCGAGCATGCTCTTCGTCTCCGAGAGTGCGCGCGAAGGGCTGTCGCGCCTGGAGTACGCGGTCCGCGACGGCAAGGGCATTGCGGTGATGACCGGGGAAGTCGGGACGGGTAAGACCACCCTGGTGAATCGCTATCTCGATCAGGCCCGGCCAGGATTGCGCACCGCCTACATCTTCAACCCCACCCTTTCCGGGGAGCAGTTGCTGCGCGCTCTGGCCGACGAGCTGGGGCTCGGCTCCCAGGCGACGAGCAAGGGGGAGCTCGCCCGCGCCCTCTACGAGCACTTGTTGCACGAACGCGGCGCCGGACGGCGCACGGTGCTCTTCGTCGACGAAGCCCAGGCGCTGCCGCTGGAGACGTTGGAGGAGCTGCGGCTCCTCACCAACCTGGAAACGCGGCACGAAAAGCTGCTGCACATCGTTCTCGTCGGCCAGCCCGAGCTGCTCGCCACCCTGGAGTCCCACGCGCTGCGGCAGCTGCGCCAGCGCGTCGAGCTCTTCATCCAGGTCGAGCCCATGAGCGGCAGCGAAACCGGCCTCTACATCGCCCACCGCTTGCGCGTCGCCAACCCGTCGCGCCCGGTGAATTTCACCAGCGACGCCTGCCAGCTGATCCACCGTATCGCCCGCGGCGTGCCGCGGGACATCAACAAGGTCTGCGACGCGTCGCTGCTGATCGCCTTCGTCGAGGAAACCGGGACGGTGACGACGAGGCACGTACGCGAGGCCGTGCGCACCATCGACGGCCAAGGAGTGAGTTTGCGACTGCGCGGCGTCCGATTCCTGGGCCCGTGGCAACGACTCTGGATCGGCGCCAGCGCAGTCGCCGCCGCCGCCGCCTTGATGCTCGCCGTGGACACCGGCCGACACGGCACGAGCCTGCCCGGCAGCCCGGCGCCGCAGGCCGCCGCGGTCGCCCCGGGCACGGGGGCCCCCAGCGCCAATGCGGAGAGGATCCTGGTCCACCTGGCGTCCTTCCACGAGCGCGCCCAGGCCGAGGCCTTCGCCCGCCGCGCCTTGCTGCCCCCAGGGCGCAAGCTCTATCTGCAGAGCGCCGAGGACCAGGAGGCGCGCTGGGTGCGCGTCTTCCTCGGCGACTTCGCCGACGCCCGGGAGGCGGGGGACTTCGCCCGTGTCGCCTTGGAGGAACGGCGCTTCGCCTACGCCACCGCGGTCAGGGTGCCGGGCCGGGCGCTCGAGACCTGGGAGGAGCGATGAGGCGAGGGGGAATGGTGGGCGCTCCGCGCCTTTCCGGAGATGGCCTCGCAGACTTTGCGGGGACAACGCTTTCGGGTCTTCACCTGCATGGTTCTCGAGTGGTCCGGGAAGGGAGGCGGATGCTATAATGCCCGCCATGCCGTCACAGGTGCCGTTCCTGGACTTGCACAGCCAGATACTGCCCCTACGGAACGACCTGGACGCGGCGATCCGCCGCGTCATCGATTCCTGTGGCTTCATTCTGGGGCGCGAGGTTCAGGACTTCGAGCAGGAGTTCGCCGCCTATTGCGGCGTCGACCACGCCATCGGCGTGGATTCCGGCACTTCGGCGCTCCTCCTCATCCTGCGCGCCCTGAGGATCGGTCCGGGCGACGAGGTCATTCTCCCGCCCAACACCTTCATCGCCACCGCCGAAAGCATCTCCCTCGTCGGCGCCACGCCGGTCTTCGCCGACGTGGACCTGGCGACGCAGCAGCTCGACCCGGAGAAGGTCGAGGCGGCGCTCACCGCGCGCACCCGCGCCGTGATCGCGGTGCACCTCTTCGGCCGCACCGCGCCGCTCGCCGCCCTCCTCGCCCTCACCCGCGCCCGGGGAGTTCATCTCCTCGAGGACGCCTGCCAGGCGCACGGAGCGCGCTACCAGGGACGGCACGTGGGTGGCTTCGGCATCGCCGCCGCCTTCAGCTTCTACCCGGGGAAAAACCTCGGCGCCTTTGGCGACGCGGGCGCCATCCTCACCCGGGACGCGGCTCTGGCCGAGACGCTGCGCCAGCTGCGCGATCACGGTCAGCGAGCCAAGTACGACCACGTACTCCTCGGCACCAATGCCCGGCTCGACTCGTTGCAGGCTGCGGTGCTGCGGGTCAAGCTGCCGCACCTCGATTCCTGGAATGCCCAGCGCCGCCGGGTGGCCTCGCAGTACGAGGCGCTCCTGCGCGACTCCGAGTGCCTCACCCCGGCGCCGCTCGCTCCTTTTGAAGATCATGTCCACCACCTCTACGTGGTGCGACATCGACGACGTTCCGCCGTTGTGCATGCGTTGCGTGAAAACGGGATCGGCTTCGGGCTGCACTATCCGGTTCCCATCCACCGGACGGCGGCCTACGCCGGGCTGGGGTTGGGTCCGGGCAGCTACCCGAACGCCGAACTCCTGGCAGGGGAAATCCTTTCCCTGCCGATGTACCCGGAGCTGACCGACACGCACATCGAGCAGGTGTGCGAGGTGATGACACAAGCCGCCTTCACAAGCGGATGACGGAGACAACCGACCATGACACCGACTTCGCTGATCACAGCCAAGGGCAAGGACCGGTCTCCCGCAGCAGCACCTCACACCGCGGCCACCGTGGGCGACGGCTTCGCCGTCGGCGCCCCGGCGATCCCCGTCCGTACCGCACGCCGGCAGGGCGCCAGCTTGGCGCTCAAGCAGGCGGTGGATTTCGGCGGCGCCGCCCTCGTTCTCATCGTCTCCTCGCCGCTTTTCTTCCTCGCTGCCCTGGCCATCAAGCTGACCTCCGCGGGTCCCGTGTTCTTCGTGCAGCAGCGCCTCGGGCGCGGTGGGCGGAGCTTCCGCTGTTACAAGTTCCGCACCATGAAGCACAACTCCGATGACGGGCTGCACCGGGAATTCGCCCGCAACTTCATCCGTGGCGGTCCCAGCGAGGCGCACGGCAACGGCCATGGCAACGGCCACGGGAAGAACGGCCATGGGAGCAACGTCAACGGCAGCAACGGCAACGGGCACGGCCGCAACGGTGCCAGCGCCACCGTCTACAAGCTGACCAAAGATCCGCGCATCACCCGGGTGGGGCAGTTGCTACGGCGCACCAGCCTGGACGAGCTGCCGCAGATCCTCAATGTCCTGCGCGGCGAGATGAGCCTGGTGGGACCACGCCCGCCCGTGCCTTACGAGCTCGACGACTACCAGGATTGGCACAAGCGGCGGCTCTCCGCCAAGCCGGGGATCACCGGCCTGTGGCAGGTGAGCGGCCGCAGCAGCGTTCCTTTCGACGAGATGGTGCAGCTCGATCTCTACTACATCGATCATCGCAGCACGCTCATGGACCTGTGGATCATGGCGCGGACCCTGCCGGTCATGATCAAAGGGGATGGAGCGTACTAGGGTTCTCCAGGCCGACTCGAGGTGAAGGCAGCGTGCTCCACATCGGCGTCATCGGTTGCGGTTACTGGGGACCCAACCTCATCCGCAACTTCCAGATCCCCCAGCGCTCTCGGGTCACCATGTGCGCCGACCTCGATGCCGGCCGCCTCGAGCACATGCGCGACCTCTACCCGCTGCTCCGCGCCACCCAGGACGCCCGCGAGATCCTCGAGGACCCGCAGATCGGCGCCGTCGCCATCGCCACTCCGGTGTCCACCCACTATGCGATCGCCATGGAAGCCCTGCGTGCGGGCAAGCACGTCTTCGTCGAGAAGCCCCTGGCGCAATCCAGCGAGCAGTGCATGGAAATGGCGGCGGAAGCCAGCCTACGCCGCCGCACCCTGATGGTGGGGCACACCTTCGTGTACACCGCCGCGGTGACGAAGATCCGCGACCTCATCGCCCAGGGCGAGCTGGGGACGATCTACTACCTCAACAGCACCCGGGTGAACCTGGGGGTGTTCCAGCCGGACATCAATGTGATCTGGGACCTGGCCCCCCACGACATCTCGATCATGAACCATATCCTGGGCTGTCGACCCGAGCGCGTCGCCGCCCATGGCAAGAGCTCGGTCCGGCCGGGCATCGAGGACGTGGCCTTCATCGATCTCGAGTATCCGAGCGGCGTCATCGCCAACATCCACGTCAGCTGGCTCGATCCGTGCAAGATCCGCCGCACCACCGTGGTCGGGTCGCGGAAGATGCTGGTGTACGACGACGTCTCGGCGCTGGAGAAGATCCGCGTCTACGACAAGGGCGTGAACGTGCCACCCCATTACGATAACTTCGGCGAATTCTCCCTCAGCTACCGTTTCGGCGACATCTTGACCCCGCGCCTCGACGACTCGGAGCCGCTCAAGGTCGAATGCCGTCACTTCGTCGACTGCATCGAGAGCGGCCAGCACCCGCGCTCCAACTCCGAGGAAGGCCTGGCGGTGGTGCGGGTCCTGGAGGCCGCCTGCGACTCCCTCCACCGCGAGGGCAAGACGGTCGACATCGCCTACCCTGTGCTCGAAACCTGAGCCGCCGCGCCGGGAAGCCTCCCGGCCCCGCGCCACCAAGCAGGACCGGGCCGCGGGGCGCCTATAATGCCCCCTGAGCCCCTGTCGGCAGCGCCGGCACGAAGACGCTGCCGCCGGTTCGATCGTCCTTATGCGCATACTCCTGGCCAACAAGTTCCTGAACCCCCGCGGCGGTGCCGAGCGCGCCGTCCTCGATCTGGGCGCGGCGCTCCAGGCGCGCGGCCATCGGGTGGCGTGGTTCGGCATGCAGCATCCGCAGAATGCCGTCTCGGGCGCCGACGTCGCCTTGGTCCGCCGGCGGGAGTACCGCGGCTCGGGCACGCAACCCCTGCGCGACGGCGCTGCCATGCTCTACTCCTTCGAGGCACGCCGGAAGTTCGCGACGCTGTTGCAACGCAGTCAGGCGCAGGTCGTGCACGTCCACAACATCTACCACCAGCTCACTCCCTCCATCCTCGATGCCGCCGCCGCGGCGGGCGTGCCCGTGGTGATGACCGTGCACGACTACAAGCTCGTCTGCCCGCGCTACGACCTGCTGCGCCACGGGGTGCCCTGCGACGCCTGCATGCACGAGGGTTTCCTCGCTTGCCTGCGCTTTCGTTGTGGTGGCTCCTGGGCGGCGAGCGCCTGGCTCGCCGCGGAAGCGCTCCTGCACCAGGCACGTCGGAGCTACGCCGTGGTGCAGCGCTTCCTGGTGCCGAGCCGTTTCATGCAAGCCATGCTGCAGCGCGGCGGTATCGAGGCAGAGCGCTTGCAGTACCTGCCCAACTTCGCTCCGGCGGTGAGCGCCGGTCCCGAGACCCCGGTGCCGCAGCGCTTCGTTTACGCCGGGCGCCTGAGTCCGGAGAAGGGCTTGCGCACCTTGGTGCGCGCTGCGTCTCGCCTCCCGGCCGGCAGCTTGGTTCTCTGCGGCAGCGGGCCGCTCGAGCCCGAGCTCCGCGAGTTGGCGGCGGCCGCACCGCCAGGCCGCGTGGTGTTCTGCGGTCAGCTCTCGGCGGCGGCGCTCTGGCAAGAAATGCGGGCAGCGAGCTTCGTCGTTCTGCCCTCCGAGTGCCTGGAGAACGCTCCCTTCGCCGTGCTCGAGGCGATGGCGCTCGGACGCGCGGTCTTGGCTTCCCAAGTCGGCGGTGTCCCCGAGCTGGTGCGGCCCGGCGAAACCGGCGAGCTCTTGCCGCCGGGGGATGTCGAGGCCTGGAGGCGTGGCCTAGAGGTGGCGATCGCGCAACCGGAACGCTGGCGGCAGCTGGGCCTCGGCGCACGCCGCGCCGTGGAGCACCGGCACGGTCTGACGCAACACGTCGAGGCTGTGGAGCGCATCTACACGGAGGTTTGCGGGTGAAGGACGAGAGCGAGCCGGGCGCGTCCGAAGCGGCCGCGTTCCGGCCGCTGCGCATCGCCATGCTGGGGAGCAAGGGCATCCCGGCGCAGCATGGTGGAATCGAGAGGCACGTGGAGGAAATCGCGGCGCGCCTCGTGCGTCGCGGCCACACCGTCGACGTCTTCACCCGCGGCCACCATCCGAGCCGCGAGCGCACCTGGGAAGGCGTGCGCTTGCAGCGGCGGCCGAGCCTGAACACCAAGCACCTCGACGCCGCCTCGCACACGGCGCTCTGTGCCCTGGAAGTGGCTCTGCGCCCACGCTACGACATCCTGCACCTGCACGGCATCGGACCAGGCCTCTTCCTCCCCTGGGCGGGCCGGCGCGTGCGCACCGTCTTCACCTACCACGCGCAGGACTGGCGGCAACGCAAGTGGGGAAGGGTGGCGCGCTGGTCGCTCCGGCAAGGGGAGCGCACTGCGCTCCGGCATGCCGACGCCGTCATCGCCGTGTCACGATTGCTGCAGGAATACATCCGGCAGACTTACGGGCGCAGCGCCCATTACATCCCGAACGGTGCCACCTTCCGCGACCAGCCCGGCGATGCGGCGCTGCGGCGCTGGCAGCTCTCGGCGCGAGGCTACTTCCTCTTCGTCGGCCGCATCCTGCCGGACCGCGGCCTGGGTACTTTGCTCGAAGCCTTCACCGCCTTGGACACGCCACAGCGCCTCGTCGTCGTCGGCGATGTGCACGTCTCGCCCGAAGCGATGCAAGCGCTGCAACGCGGGGCCGATGGGCGCGTCGTCTTCACCGGCTATCTGCAGGACGAGCCGCTGCAGCAGCTCTACGCCCATGCCACGGCGCTGGTGCATCCCTCCGAGGTGGAGGGCCTGCCGCTCGCTGTTCTCGAAGCCATGGCGCATGCCCGTCCGGTGGTGGTGAGCGATATCGCCGAGAACCTCGAAGCGGTGGGCTCGACCGGGATCACCTTCCCGGTCGGGAATCCAGACGCTCTCCAGGCGGTTCTGGCGCAGCTCCTGGCCCACCCCGAGCAGGCCGAATCCCTCGGTCTTCAGGCGCGCGCTCGGGTCCTTTCGTCTTACAATTGGGACGACATCGCCGGGGCCACGGAGCGGCTCTACCTCGCTCTCGTTTGAGAAGGCTCCGGCGGCTTCGCGGCTCGGGCGCGCCTACGCCCGGTGCGGCTTCGTTTCCAGGAGGTGTCCGATGGGATGGGGACGTGGGTGGAGCGGGTGGACCCTCGCTTGCGTGTGCGTGAGCCTCGCCGGCTGCGGGTCCTGGACTCTCCGGCAGCACGGGACGACCTCGGCGGCGCCGCCGCCGCAGCCGTCGACGTATTCGTGGCAGCAAGAAGGGCAGTTCCCGGCACCGGCGCCGGTCGCGCCCGCAGCAGCCAGTGCGGACGCGAGCCCGTCGGAGCCCGGACCAACCTATGAGATCCCGCCGACGGCGGGCTTGAGCAGCGACGCGTCGTTCAGCGTCGAGTCGTTGCCGGCGCGGGGCACGGTGGCGACGCCGGCGAACAGCGGCGGTGTGCCGGGGTACCGCATCCAGGTGTTCGCCAGCCGGGCGCGGGAGGCGGCGGAGACGCTGCGCGACGAGCTCACGACCCAAACCCAGAGCCCCGTCTACCTCGACTCCGAGCCGCCCTTCTTCAAGGTCCGCGTCGGGGACTGCGAGAGCGAGGCCGCCTGCCAGGCCTTGCAGGAAGAGTTGCGCGGCGCCGGCTACGCCTCGGCTTTCACCGTACCGGCACGGATCGTCTCTCCCTAGAACGCGAGGCGGACCTCGTTCCTATGCAGGAGATTCGCAAGGACCCCATCCTCGGGCGTTGGGTCATCATCGCCTCCGAACGCAACAACCGCCCCACGGACCTCGCGGTCCACCGCGAACTGCCCGTGGGCGGGGTCTGTCCGTTCTGTTACGGCAGCGAGAGTCACACGCCGCCGGAGGTCCTCGCTTTCCGCCCGGGGCAGCCGTTCCCCAACGCTCCGGGCTGGCAGGTGCGGGTGGTGCCCAACAAGTATCCGGCGCTGCGCATCGAGGGCGAGCTCGGCCGGCGCGCCGTGGGCATGTACGACATGATGAACGCCATCGGCGCCCATGAAGTGGTGATCGAGTCGCCGCTGCACCAGGTGCAGCTCGCCGACCTGCCGCTGGAGCAGGTGACCTGCGTTCTCGATGCCTACGTGCAGCGTGTGCAAGACCTCAAGCAGGACCGACGTTTCCGCTACATCCTCGTCTTCAAGAACCAAGGCGCGGAAGCGGGTGCCACCCTGGAGCATGCACATACCCAGATCATCGCCACGCCGGTGGTGCCGAAGCGGGTCAGCGAGGAGATCGAAGGCGCCCGCCGCCACTTCGACCTGCACGAGCGTTGCGTCTTCTGCGACATTCTGAGCGAAGAGACCCGGGCCGGCGTGCGGATCGTGGCGGAGAACGAGACCTTCGTCGCCCTCGAGCCCTTCGCTTCCCGCTTTCCCTACGAGACCTGGATTCTGCCGCGGGCCCACGCCCCGCACTTCGAATCCCTGAGCCGCCCGGCCCTGGAACGCTTGAGCGAGATCCTGCGCGAGACGCTGCGCCGCCTCGACGTCACCCTGGAGCGCGCCCCCTACAACTACGTCCTGCACACCTCGCCGAGCAACGGCCACGAGGTGGCCGAGTACTACCACTGGCACCTGGAGATCATGCCCAAGCTCACCAAGGTGGCGGGCTTCGAGTGGGGCAGCGATTTCTACATCAATCCGACGCCGCCGGAAGAAGCGGCGCTGGTGCTGCGCCAGGCGCGGGTCGACTGAAGCGCCGCACACCGCCGGGATCGATTTCTTCCCGCGCCACGCCTGGGACGCCAAGGAGGCGAGAGCTTGCCACCCGTGCACCGCGTCGTCCTCGCCGCCGCCGAGGCAGTGCCTTTCGCCAAGACCGGGGGCCTGGGCGATGCCGTCGGCGCCCTGGCGGCGGCTCTTGCCGACACCGGCCTCGAGGTCACCGTGGTGCTGCCGGCGTACGGCAGCATCGGCCCGGAACGACACGGTCTCCGCCGTCTGCCGGGCAGCATGCAGGTGCCGCTCGGTGATCGCGTGGAAAGCTTCTCGCTCCTCGCCGGCAGGTTCCCCGCCACGGCGGCGCTCGTCGTCCTCGTCGAGCACCCGGGCTTCTTCCACCGCGCCGGCATCTACGGCGATCCCGGCACGGGGCAGGAGTACCCCGATGCGGCGGCGCGCTGGATCTTCTTCAGCCGGGCACTGCTCGCCGCGCTGCCGCGGCTCGGCCCGGCGCCCGATGTGCTGCATCTGAACGATCACCACTGCGCCCTGGCAGCTGCCTACCGCGCCGCGGGCGACGACGGCACGCTGGCGCAGACAGCCATCGTTCTCGGCCTCCATAACCTCGGCTACCAGGGCGCGTACGACGCGAGC
This sequence comes from Candidatus Krumholzibacteriia bacterium, assembly GCA_035649275.1. Classification (NCBI taxonomy): domain Bacteria; phylum Candidatus Krumholzibacteriota; class Candidatus Krumholzibacteriia; species Candidatus Krumholzibacteriia bacterium. The sequence continues at coordinate 17,324 of DASRJW010000084.1, read as the reverse complement.
CAATTCGCCCTCACCGGGCTTCCCGGCGCATTCATGGCACCCTTCGGCCCGGTCGAGTTCTGGGGACGCATGAACACGCTCAAGGCCGGCCTGGTGTTCGCCGACGCCGTGATTACCGTGAGCCCTACGTACGCGCGGGAGATCCAGGAAAGCGCCGAGTACGGCCACGGCCTGGAAGGGGTGCTGCGCAGCCGCGGCGACGCCGTGCACGGGATCCTGAACGGCATCGACGAGCGGATCTGGGACCCAACGCGGGATCCGCACCTGCCCGCGACCTACGGTCTGAATGCTCTCTCCGGCAAGGCCACCTGCAAGCGCACCCTGCAGGAGAAGAGCGGCCTGCCCGTGTCGACGGCGACACCGCTCTTCGGGATGGTGTCGCGGCTGGTGGAGCAAAAAGGCGTGGACTTGCTCCTCGACGGCCTCGACCCGATTCTGGAGCTACCGCTGCAGCTCGTGCTCCTCGGTCGCGGTGACCCCGCCTTCGAGGCGCGGCTGCGGGAGCGCGCCCGGGCCCGGCCCGAACGTCTGGCGGTGCACCTCGACTACGACGACGCCCTGGCGCACTGGATCGAAGCCGGCAGTGATTTCTTCCTCATGCCGTCGCGCTACGAGCCTTGTGGCTTGAATCAGATGTACAGCATGCGCTACGGCACTATTCCCGTGGTCCGCCGCACCGGGGGACTGGCAGACACGGTGCAGGACTGGGACGGGCAGAACGGCACCGGTTTCGTCTTCGCTCCTTACACCGCGCCAGCGCTGCTCGAGAGCGTCCGCCGCGCCTGCCGCGCCTTCCAGAACCCGGCGCATTTGGCGGCCCTGCGTCGCGCCGGCATGCAGCAGGATTTCTCCTGGCGGCGTTCGGCGCGCCGCTATCGCCAGGTCTACGATCTCGCGGCGACGCAGAGGCGGCAGGGACTCGCCGGGAGCCGGCGCTGAACGCCATTCTGGGGCGCCAGGGGCATTGACAGGGATCCCGGGATGGGTAACATCTGGTCCGGTCGAGCGGGAATAGCTCAGTTGGTAGAGCACCACCTTGCCAAGGTGGACGTCGCGGGTTCGAATCCCGTTTCCCGCTCCATCCCTCTCTTCCGCTCCATGGATCCGGCGGCATCGCCAAGTGGTAAGGCAACGGTTTGCAAAACCGTCATCCCCAGTTCGAATCTGGGTGCCGCCTCCATTCTCCTCCCGAGCGCCATGGCGCTCGCCGCTCTCCCTGCCAGCCGCACGTCCTTCCGCACTGCGAGCGTCGCAAGGTTCCCTGCGGTCGAATCTCGTCCGCCGAGCGGTGCCGCTCGCGGCAGCAGGTGGCAGCGCCTCGCAGTGCACGAGGTTTTCCTCCTGCTGTGTTGAGCGCCGTTGCGCATGCGCGAGGCGTGCTCACCGACATCGCAAGAGGCTCGGTGCACCACCGTGTCGTCTGCACAACTCGTTACGAGCTTTGTGGTTATCGACCGCTGCGCCGACGATGCGGTGCGGCGCCGTGGGGCAAACGAAACGCTGCGAGCTGCACAGCGGCGTTCTGAGGCGCGCTCGAGCGGCGCGTACGCGCTGCAGGGCACGCTTCTTGATGTCTGCAGCCCGAGCGTGCGGCCTGCAGCGGCGCTTCGAGACGCTGCAGTACGACGCAGAGATGCACGTAGAGACGCATGTGAGACTCGTTCTAGGACCAGGAGACGCCGAAAAAACGTGCCAGCCGTCAATTTTTTGTTGACGCCATTTTTTCACTCCTCCTATCCTGCGAAGTTGACTGGAAGCGTTGCCCTCGTGCTCACGCTCTCGGTCCTCCATAGGCTGCTCCTCCGCGGGGGAGCAATGCGCGCCGTGAGCACGGCTCGTGGCGGCAACAGGATCGAGACGAGGACGCGAGGAGCGACGATCCTCGTTTAGAGAAAGGTGGTAAGGAACGATGCCAGCAAGGAAGAAGCGCGCCGGTCGCAAGAAGGCTGGACGAAAGAAGGCCGGGCGCAAGAAGGGAACCCGCAAGAAGGGCACCCGCCGCAAGAAGGGTGGCCGCAAGAAGGGGACCCGCAAAAAGGCTGGCCGCAAGAAGGGCCGTCGTAAGGCCCGTCGCAGGAAGACCGCGGCGCCAATGATGCCAGCGATGTAAGTTCTTGCGGTAACGCAAGTTCGGGGCGCTCCACGAGGGGCGCCCCGACTTTTTTCGGGCATTTTTTGGCCCCCATCGGGCCCCGACCTCGCGCCGCGTCTCCACGTGCCCACTGTCTGCCCTGCCGCCGCGGGCGAATGCTTCCGGGCTTGCATCCCACGCAGCGCCATCTCAGGATTCCGCGACGACGGCAACACGGCGTCCGTGTGCCTCGTCCTCTGGACGCATGCGGCGCCGCCGCCGATCGCCACCCGGGAGTGCGAGCATGGGCTTCCACGTCGAGCAGCTGAGCGTGCGCTACGGCCCCCAGTGGGCCTTGCAGGACGTGAGTTTGCGCTTCGACACCGGCGCCCTCGGCTTGCTCGGGCCCAACGGCGCGGGGAAGAGCTCGCTGCTCCGCACGCTCCTCGGCTTCGTCACTCCGGTACAGGGGACGGTACAAGTGCTCGGGCAGCCCATAGGACGCGACGCGTACCTGCTTCGCCGTCGCATCGGCTACCACCCGGAAGACGACGTTCTCATCCCCGGGATGAATGCGGTGGGCTCGGTGGCGCTCTGCGGCCAGTTGGCAGGGTTGAAGCACAGCGACGCACTGCAGCGGGCCCACGAGATCCTCTACTTCGTCGGTTTGGGGGAGGTCCGCTACCGGCAAGCCACCACCTACTCCCAGGGAATGCGGCAACGTCTCAAGCTGGCTCAGGCCCTCGTGCATGACCCAGAGCTCCTCATCCTGGACGAGCCCACCAACGGTCTGGACCCGACGGGAAGGGCGGAGATGCTGAAGCTCATCCGCGATCTGGCCGTCGCCAAAGGCATCCACCTGGTGCTCTCGTCCCATCTCCTCCCGGACGTCGAAGCCGTGTGCGATCAGGTCGTGCTCCTCGATCAAGGGAGGATCCTCGCTTCCGGGCGGATGGAGGACCTGTTGCGCGCCGCGCATGCGGCCTACGAGGTCCGCGTCAAGGGGGAGCGCGAAGCTTTCGAGGCGGCCCTCGTGAGCCGTGGGGGCACCTGTGAGGCGACACCGCGCGGGCTCTTGCTGGTGCAGATCCCCGGACGGGGCGTAAGGCTCCTCTTCGAGGCCGCCCAGGAGAGCCGCTGCCAGATCCGCCAGCTCACGCCGGCGCGGCAATCCCTGGGAGAGATGTTCGCCCACACGGTCGCCGGGAGAACCCATGCCCATCCATGATTTCTCTTATCGGCATTGGGAAGGAGAGCGCTCGGAGCGACCGCCGGCGCTCGTGCTCGGCAGCGCCCAGATCCGCGTCGCCTTGCAGCGGCGCGCCGTGAAGCTGCTCCTCCTCGTCTCCGGCCTCTTCGTCATCGCCTATCTCGGCATCCTCTACGTGGAGACCATGCCCCGTGACGGTCTCCTCGGCTTCTTGCGCAACATCCCTCTGGTGAAGCTGGACGGAAGAACGCTGCAGATCTTCCTCGACCGCCAGCGGCTCCTGCACTACCTGATCTGCCTCGCCGCCGGGGCCGAGGTGATCGCCCTCGATCGGCGCTTCCGTACCCTACAAATCTATCTGGCGCGGCCGCTCCGGGTGCCGGACTACCTGGTGGGAAAGGCGCTGCCGTTGCTGCTCCTCCTCTCGCTCTGCACCTGGGTGCCCGCTCTCTTGCTCCTCGTCCTCAAGAGCGCCACCACGGCCAGCTTCGAATGGTTACGGCAGGAGCCGCATCTTCCTTTTGCCATCGTGGCTTACTCGACTCTGCTCATCCTTTGCCTGACCTCGATCACCCTCGCGGTCTCCAGCCTCACCAGCAGCCCGCGCCTCGCCAGCGGCCAGCTAGTGGCGGTGCTGCTCTTTCCCAGCGCTGCCGGCGACATCCTCGCCGCGCTCACCCACGACGATGCCTGGCAGCTCCTCTCGCTGAACGCGAATCTGGATCAGGTGTGCAGCTGGTTCTTCCGTCGGGAGCTACCCTACGAGCTCTCGCCCTGGGCGACGCTGGCGATGCTGCTCGCTCTCACCGCCGCAGGTATCGCGATCTTGCTGCGGCGCGTGCGCGCCGTCGATGTCGTAGGAGGCTCCTGATGCCGACCCTCGAGGTGCAGGACCTTTCCCGCTGGTACGGCGAGGTCATCGGTCTTTCCGGGGCGAGCTTCGCGCTAGAGCCAGGCGTGACGGGTCTCCTCGGCCCGAACGGCGCCGGCAAGTCGACACTGCTCAAGGTTCTCACCGGCCAGATCCGCCCGAGCCGCGGCGGCGTTCGCATCTTGGGCGAGGTGCCCTGGGGCAATCCGGACCTCTTCCACCGCGTGGGCTATTGTCCCGAGACCGACAGCATCTATCCCGAGCTCGGTGCCCGGGAGTTCATCGCGGCCATGCTGCGCCTCGCGGGCCTCTCCGCCAGCGAGGCGACGCAGAAGGCCGGAGAGGCCCTGACGCGCACCGGACTCGACCCGGAGCTCCGCAAGCCCATGGCGGCATTCTCCAAAGGCATGCGGCAACGCACCAAGCTGGCGCAGGCGCTGGCGCTCGCGCCGGAAATCCTCCTCCTCGACGAGCCGCTCAACGGCATGGATCCCGTGGGGCGGAAGGAGACCATCGACCTCGTCGTGCAGCTCGGAAGGGAAGGGCACACGGTGCTGGTCTCGAGCCACATCCTGCACGAGGTGGAGCAGATGACGCCGCACATCCTCCTCCTGCACCAGGGCCGCGTCCTCGCCCATGGGGACGTGCACGAGATCCGCGACCTCATCGAGGACCGGGCCCGCAGCGTCCGGCTCCGTTGCCGGGAACCCCATCGCTTGGCGGGACGCCTGATGGAGATGGGAGCCGTGAGCGGGATCCGCTTCACCGACGAGCCCGATGTCCTCGTGGTCGAGACCGGGCACGCCGATCTGTTCTTCGCCCGCCTGACTCAGCTCGGGCTCGAGGACGGCCTCGGCATCGAAGAAGTGCAGCCCCTCGACGACGACCTGCACTCGGTCTTCGAGTACCTGGTGCGCTGAAGGGGAAGGTGTGATGGCAGCGCTCGCAGCAGGGTTCGGCGGCATACGGCCGCGCTGGATCGATCTCCGCGCCGCCACCGGCTTCGAGTGGCGACTCTTCTGGCGTCGCCGGCGCCTGCGCGGCACCGCGCTCCTCGCGGCGTTGCCCGTGCTCCTCGCCCTCTTGATTGCTCTGCTCAAGACCGTGAACCTCGAGTGGCTGCAGCCGATCCTGCCGCGGGGCGTGGACATCCTGCCGCTCTTCTTCGTCGTCGCCTATCTGCGTGTGCTCCTGGTCGTGCTGCCGCTGCTGCTCGGTGCCAGCCTGGTGGCGCGTGAGGTGGAGGCGGGAACGTTGGCCTATCTCCTCGTCCGGCCTCTCTCGCGCGCTTCGCTCCTTCTCGGCAAATGCCTGGGGGCCTGGCTCGTCGCCAGCGTTCTCCTCGGCGTTTCCTTCCTGCTCGCTGCGCTGCTCCTCCTCGGCGCCGATGGCTTTGCCGAGGCTGGGCCGAGCCTGCGACAGCTGCCCTCCTACCTCGTCTCGCTCTGGCTCGGCAGCCTGGCCTATGGCGCCATCTTCACCCTCGTCGGCCTCACCTCGCGCCGGCCCGGCCTCGTCGGCTTGTTCCTGGCCTTCGGCTGGGAATCGGCGATCCCTTACCTGCCGGGCCTCATTCGCAGCTTCACCGTCCGCTATCACCTGGTGGCGCTCGTGCCCGATGCCGGCCTACCCCTCGGCGCGCTCGGCGCACTGGCGGCGCCGTCGGTGCCGTCCGCCCTGCTCTGGCTCGTCGCCGGCAGCGCCGTGCTGCTCACCCTCTCGATCTTCATCTTCTCGCAGCGCGATTACCCTTGATGCACCGGTGACACGGGGGCCGGAGCGCGGGCGCGCTGGCCGTAGGCATGGTCTCAGCGGTACAGGCTGGGTTCGGGGAATTCGAAGCTGCGGGCCGCACGGAAAAAGCTGCCGCTGGCCACCGAGACCTCGAAGGAATCGCGGCCAAAGGCGAAATCCAGACGAAATACGCTGGCCCCCGACTTGGGATTGCCGATCCTGAGACCGGCACCGCCACCGAGGTGCGTGCCCGCCAGCCGGAAGGGCTCGTCGATCTCCCAGGCCTGCGCCGCGTCCACGAAGACGGCGGCGCCGAAGCCCAGGAAGAGAAAGCGGACCGGCGTGAACACCCGGTGCTCCAGATGGGCGTAGCAGAGGCGCGTTCCGGTGTCGAAGCGCGCCGGATAGCCGCGCACCTGGTTGTCGCCACCGATGGCGAAGCGCAGGTATTCGGGTTCGCGGAGCAGCGCGGCGGCGCCGAGGTTCCAGGCCAGGCTCTGCCGTGGCGGCCACTGCTGGAAGCCGTAGAGATCGAGCTCGATGCGGCCGTTCTCGATCTCGCCAGCGTCGTAGAAGCTGTGGTGGCGGAACTGTAGGCCGAGGAGACCGCGGTCACCGAGGAAGCGGGCGTAGGTGGCATCCAGGCGCCAGAGCGGCCGGTCGTCATCGGCTCCGAGAGCGCGGAGATCGGCGCCGGCGCCGGCTTGCACGCTCCAACCGCTGGCGATGTCCTCGCTGGTGCCGTAGCGATCCACGTTCCGGACCTGCCGGAAGCGACGCTGCATCGCCCCCCAGCACAGGCCCACCGCCGCCTGGTGCGCGTCCAGCACGCGGCTCACATCACGGCGGGAGTAGAGCAGGCCGAGACGGGTGCGCACCTCGCCGTGCGCGTGCCCGGCACCGAAGCCCTCGGCGATGCTCTCGTCCAGATCCAAGGTGTCCGCCAGGGCGCCGTCGAAAAAGAAGCGCCGGTCGCCGTGGATGGAGCGAAAGCGGAGATCCGCCGTCCAGTGCACGAGCTCGGAGAAATAGGGGCGCACCAAGGTCGCCTCGTTGGCCACCACGAGGTCGTCGCTGCCGTAGCCATAGGCCGCATTCCAGCGGCTGCCGAAGAGCCGGCGCTCGCCCGCGAAGAGCTGCAACGCATCCACGTCGTTGGAGGCCACCACGTTGCCGCCGAAGACGCTGCCGCGGCCGAGGAAGTTGATGTTCTCCAGCCCCAGCCGCACACGGTAGATATCTCCTTCCTTGGCGACGTCCGCGAGCACCCGCATGGACCACCGATCCTCGGTGTGCACGAGGAGGCGCACACCGCCTTCCACCGCCTCGGCTTCGATGCGGACATCCTGGAAGATCCCGAGGGCGCGGAGGTTGCGCTCGCTCTCTGCGACGAGCAGGGGATCGAAGGCGGAACCCTGACTGCAGAGGAGTTCGCGGCGGATGACGCCCTCGCGGGTGCGGATGTGCAGCGCGTTCACCCAGCGAAAAGGCCAGTGGTTCTCTTCCGGGCGCGTCGTGTCGAAGACTTCACCGGCTTCGATTGCGACGGCAACGACCGGCAGGCCCCGCCAGCTTTCCCAGCGAGCTTCTCGACTCCACGCAGCCGGCGCCGCGGCGCAGAGAAGCGCAGCGATGCACAGGCACAGGCGCACGCTACCTCCAGACGAACGCAGCTCGAGACTCACGGTCCAAGGGTGTCTCGGCCGCGAAGAAACAGCATCCCGGGCCGCCAACCTTCCAGCCTGGCGCCTTATTTGCACAGTCTTTGCCGTTCGCCCCGGATGCCGAGTGGGCCTGCCGGCGACGCGTGATCCACGCGGCGACGGCAGGGCGAGAAGGAGATCCGGTGAAGACCGAGACCCGCACCAGCCGCGCCACCCTCCCGACGCTCAAAGACGATCCTGCCCTCCGCGTGGCGCAGGACCTGGGAATCTCTCTCGAACTCTGGAATGCCCCCGGCCACCACGGTGTTCGCCTCCTCCTCGGTCCCGTCTGCGCTCTCTGCGAGCGTGAGGACGTCCGCACCTTCGACCGCTGCCGGAAGCGCCGTGCCTACCTCACGCGACCCGAGGTCGATCTGCCGGCGCAGCTGGCCGAGAAGTGTCCGCGCAAAGTGCGCCTGGCGCGCAGCGCGCCAAACGGCTCGGACACCGGTCCCACGCTCTTCGCCTTCGGCTACGCCGCCGCCGAACCGTCGAACGACACGGACACAGCGATCCAGGCCTTCCTCCACGACCTGCGCGGACACCTGGCCTCGGGCCGCGACAATCCGGAGACCGCGCGCGGGGAAGGGGAGCACAGCGAGATTCTCGCCCTCTTCGAAGCGGCGCGCGGCAAGCTTCCGTGGCTCGCCCCGGCGGTGGCGCCCGCCGATGCCCGCACCGCCGAGCTCGTCGCTGCCTTGGTCACCGGCCTCGAGAGCAGGCGCCCGGCGCAGCGAGGCCACGCACTCCGCGTGCGGCTCCTGGCGCTCCTCCTCGGCCGCGAGCTCGCTCTCCCCACGGGCGAGTTGGAAGCGCTGCACTGGGCCGCACTGCTGCACGGTGCGGGAGCGCTCGGCAGCGCCGGTCCTACGGATGGCGAGGTCTGCGCGCTCGATGCCGCGGGCGGTTCGAGCGTGGAGGAACGCATCGAGGCCACCTGGCGAAGTCTGCACGATCCTTCGGGCTGCGAGGGCATGCAGGCGATCCTCCGGCACCAGCGCGACCGCTGGAAGGAGCCCGGCGAGGTCCCCCTCGGCGCCCGCTGCCTCGCCGTCGCCGACGCCCTCGACATCCTTCTCGCCGCCGATCCGCCCCGCCGCCCGCGCACGCTCCGCACCGCCATCGCCGCCCTCGCCGCGTCCGCCGCCGGCCGCTTCGATCCGGCCGTGCTCGAGGCACTCCGGCGCTTGCAACCCTGGCTCGAGCGACACGCCTGGATCTTCCTCCTGCAGCGGCGAGGCCTCTGAAAAGCGACTCGACCCCGCTCTCCCCCGACCGCGGACCAGAACCCCGGCACGCGTGCTACGATACGGCTCGCTGCCGGAGGTGAGAACAATCCGCGCCTTCTCCACCCTGAAACCCTACCTCGCGCGGCACCGGCGCACCTTTCTGTTCGGTTCGGTGTGGATCGTCTGCACCGCCGGCATCGGCCAGGTGATTCCCTGGCTTCTCGGTGCGGCGGTGGACGTGCTGCGCGACGCGGCGCGCCACCATCTCCTCGGCCCCTACTGCCTGGTCATCGTCGCCGCTTCCTTCGTGCAGGGCTACTTCCGTTTCCGCATGCGCCGCGACCTCATCGGCGCCTCGCGCCACATCGAGTACGAGCTGCGCCAGGATCTCTTCGCCCACCTCCTCCGCCTGCCGCCGCGTTTCTACGACCGCTCCCGCACCGGTGACCTGATGACCCGGGCGAGCTCGGATCTCGAGGCGGTACGGTCGGTTGTGGGACCAGCCTTCATGTACAGCGCGAACACCTTCATCACCGTGACCTCGAGCTTGGTCCTCATGAGCCTCATCGACGTCCGGCTCACCCTCTTCGCCATCTTGCCCATGGCCACCCTCGCCATCGTCGTCCGCACCCTCGGGAGGAAGGTGCACGAGCGCACCCTCTACGCCCAGGATCAGGAGTCGCGCCTCTCGGCGCGGGTGCAGGAGACGCTGGCCGGGATCCGGGTGGTGCAGTCCTATGCCCAGGAAGAGAGCGAGCTCGAGAGCTTTCAGGTCGAGGCACGCGAGCTCGTCCACCGCAACCTGAAGCTGGTGCGTGCCTGGGGACTCTTCTTTCCCTCCATGGCGCTCATCGTCGGCGCCGGCGCCATCCTCACCCTCTGGATCGGCGGCCAGCAGATCGTGCGCAACGCCATCACGGTGGGGGAGTTCGTCGCCTTCAACGCCTACCTCGGCCGTCTCACCTGGCCCATGATCTCCATCGGCTGGGTGATGAACCTGGTGGAACGCGGCGCCGCGAGCATGAGCCGCATCAACTTCCTCCTGCAGCAGCCGCCGGCGAGCAGCACCGACGGCGCCCTGCCGCCCGAGGTGCCCATGCGCGGCGAGATCGCGCTGGAGCAGGTGAGCTTCGCCTACGTCGACGGTACGCCGGTGCTGTGCGAGATCGACCTGCACGTGCGCGCCGGGGAGACCGTCGCCCTCGTCGGTCCCACCGGAGCCGGCAAGAGCACGCTGCTCGCGCTCGTGGCGCGTCTCTACGAAACGGAGCAGGGCGTGGTCCGGGTCGACGGCCACGACGTGCGCCGCTTGCCGGCTGCCTGGCTGCGCCAGGGCATCGGCATGGTGCCGCAGGAAACCTTCCTCTTCAGCGATACGCTGCGCGCCAACATCGCCTTCGGTGTGGCGGACGGCGCGCCGCAGGACGGGCGCGGCGACCTCGCCACGCGCCTGACCGCGGCAGCCGACGTCGCCCAGCTCAGCGAGGCGGTGCAACGCTTCCCGCAGGGCCTCGAGACCATCCTCGGCGAACGCGGCATCACCCTGTCCGGCGGCCAGAAGCAGCGCACCGCCATCGCCCGGGCGCTGCTCCGCGATCCGGCGATCCTGCTCCTCGACGACTGCCTCTCCAGCGTGGACACCGACACGGAAGAGCGTATCCTGGCCCAGCTGCGCGACATCATGCGGAGCCGTACCACCCTCGTGGTGGCGCACCGCGTTTCCACCGTACGCAGCGCCGATCGGGTCGTCGTCCTCGACGAGGGGCGCATCGTCGAGCAGGGGACGCACGAGGAGCTCCTGCAGCGCGGCGGTTACTACGCCCGGCTGGTGCGGAAGCAGATGCTGCGGGAAGAGCTCGAGCAGGATCTGCAGGAGGAGAATCGGTGAGCGGGGAACCGCAGGAAGAGGACGGCGCCGGGCGCCCCTTCGATCGCGTCCTGGCGCGGCGGCTGCTCGCGCACCTGCGCCCCTACGCCCGCTGGGTGTGGCTTGCGGTGCTGCTGCTTTTCTGCAACTCGCTGCTGCAGCTCGTCGGGCCCTACCTCACCAAGATCGCCATCGACGACCACATCCGCGTCGGCGACCTGCATGGCCTCGGGCGTCTGGCGCTCCTCTACCTCGGCGTCGTCCTCCTGGACTTCACCTTGGAGTACGCCCAGTTCTACGTCATGCAGTGGGTGGGGCAGCAGATCATGTTCGATCTGCGCAGCCGCATCATGCGCCACCTCGTCCGCCTCGAGCTCGGCTTCTACGACCACAACCCCGTGGGCCGGCTGATGACCCGCGTCATGGGAGACGTGGGGACGCTGCACGAGCTCTTCACCACCGGTGTGGTGGCCATCTTCGGCGATTTCCTCACCCTCGTCGGCATCGTCATCGCCATGTTCCTCCTGGACTGGCGGCTGGCGCTCGTCGCCAACCTAGTGCTGCCGGCGCTCTTCCTCATCAGCCTTCTCTTCCGGGCCCGGGTGCGGACCTCGTACCGCATCGTCCGTGGTCGGGTGGCGGCGATGAATGCCTTCCTGCAGGAGCACCTGACGGGAATGCGGGTGGTGCAGCTCTTCGGTCGCGAGGGCGCGAGCCTGCAGAAGTTCGCCGGCCTCAACGGCGCGCACCGGGAGGCGCACCTGCGCACCATCCTCTACTACGCGCTCTTCTATCCGGCGGTGGAACTCGTTTCGGCGGCAGCGACTGCCCTCATCGTCTGGTACGGCGGTGGAAGGGTGGTGCAGAACTCCTTGGAACTGGGCGTTCTCGTCGCTTTCCTGCAGTACGCGGAGCGCTTCTTCCGCCCCATCAGCGACCTGGCGGAGAAGTACAACACCTTCCAGTCCGCCATGGCGTCGTCAGAGCGGCTCTTCCGCCTCCTGGACCGGGAGCCGCGCCTGCAGAGCCCGCCTTCGGCGCGGCGTCTCGAACGCGCCCGCGGCCACGTGGTCTTCGACGACGTCCACTTCGAGTACAAGCCGGGGGAGCCGGTGCTCGAAGGACTCTCCTTCGAGGTGCAGCCCGGGGAGCGCGTCGCCGTCGTCGGCGCCACCGGTGCCGGCAAAACTTCGGTCCTCTCCGTCCTCACCCGCCTCTACGACATCCAGCGCGGCCGCATCCTGCTGGACGGCATCGACGTCCGCAGCCTCGACCTCACCGACCTACGCCGCCAGGTGGGAGTCGTGCTGCAGGATCCCTTCCTCTTCGCCGGCAGCATCGAGAGCAACATCCGCCTCGGGGAAGCGCGCATCACGAGCGAGCAGGTGCAGGAAGCGGCGCGTCTCGTCCACGCCGAGCGCTTCATCGCCAAGCTGCCCGAGGGCTACACCACCGAGGTGAGCGAACGGGGCTCCACCCTCTCCGTCGGCCAGCGCCAGCTCCTGGCGCTGGCGCGGGTGCTGGCGTTCGATCCCGCCGTCCTCGTCCTCGACGAAGCGACTTCGAGCGTCGACACGGAGACGGAGCTCGAGATCCGCGACGCCGTGCACCGCGTGCTCGCCGGACGCACCTCGCTCGTGGTGGCGCACCGGCTCTCCACCATCCAGGACTGCGACCGCATCCTGGTGCTGCACCGCGGCCGCCTGCGCGAAGCAGGTTCCCACGCCGAGCTGCTGCGTGCAGGCGGCATCTACGCCCGGCTCTACGAGCTGCAGTTCCGCGACCAAGCGGCCTGAACCCCTGGAGGTCCCCTGGTGGTGTTGCCTAGGCTTCCCCGCGCCCGGCGGCGCCGTATCGGCCCCTGGATCGCTGGATTCTTCCTGCTCGTCGTCGTGGCCCGACTCGGCGCCGCGCTTTGGGTGGAGAACCTCTGGTTCGGAGAGCTCGGCTACGCCGACGTCTTCCGTACCCGCCTCGGGAACCAGATCCTCCTCGGGCTGGTGGGTTGGGTCTTGGCCTTCCCGCCGCTCCTCTTCTCTTTTCGGGCCGCGCTGCGGCGCAGCCCTTCTCTCGGCCTCGGCCCCCGAGCGCAAGTGGATCTCGTCATGCTCCGCCTCGAACAGCGGCTGCCTCTGCTCGTGGGCGCGGTGGCCGCGGCCCTCGCCTTGGGGCTCGCCGCCTCGCTTGCTCGCCAGTGGCTCGTGTTGCAGACCTTCCTGCACCGCCAGCCGTACGGCCTCACCGACCCTATTTTCAGCCGCGATCTCGGCTTCCACCTCTTCACGCTGCCCGCCTTCCGGACGATCCACGGCTGGCTGCTCCTCGTCACCATCCTCACCGGCCTAGGAACGCTGGTGGTCTACGGCGTGCGGGGCGGTCTCGTGGATGCGCGCGGCCCGACGCGAGCGGCACGTACACACCTCGGCTGGATCGCGGCTCTTTTCCTCGGCCTCCTCTCCTTCCACTTCGTGCTCGCTCAGTACGACATCCTGCATTCGCGCCAGGGGGCCGTTTACGGCGCTTGCTACACCGATGCCAAGGCCGGCCTTCTCGGTCTGCGCCTCATGGTGGGGGTGACGCTCGCCGGCGCCGGGATCCTGCTCGCTGGTGTTCTCCGCGGCCGCTGGCTCTATATCGCGGCCGGCCCGGCAGCGGTGGCGGCGGCGTACGTGCTCAGCGCCGTCATCGTGCCGTCGGCGGTGCAGAAGCTCGTCGTCGAACCGAACGAGCTGATGCGGGAACGGCCCTACATCGAGAACGCGTTGCGCTTTACCCGCGAGGCCTACGGCCTCGAGGACATCGAGTCGCGCCCCTTCCAGATCGTCGCCGGCACTCCTGCGGATATCCTGCAGGGGCACGAGCCGACGCTGGAGAACGTGCGTCTCTGGGACTGGCGGCCGCTGCTCGCCACCTACCGGCAGATCCAGGAGATCCGCCCCTATTACAACTTCGGCGACGTGGACGTGGACCGTTACCAGATCGGCGGCCGGCAACGGCAGGTCATGCTCTCGGCGCGCGAGCTGGCCTATGACCAGCTGAACGAAGACGCTCGCACCTGGGTGAACCTGCACCTCAAGTACACCCACGGCTACGGGCTCTGCATGAGCCCGGTGAACGAGATCAGCGGCGAGGGCCTGCCGTCGCTCTACATCCGCGACATCCCTCCGGTCTCGGTGGTGGAGATCCAGGTGACGCGCCCGGAGATCTACTACGGCGAGCAGACGACGGAGTTCGTGCTCACCGGAACGACGGAGGACGAGTTCGACTACCCGGCAGGGGAGGCGAATCAGTTCGTGCGCTACAGCGGCGAGGGTGGCATTCGGCTCGGCTCCTTCGCCCGCCGGCTCCTCCTCGCCTGGCACCTGCGCTCCCGGGAGCTGCTCTTCACCGGGGCGATCCAGCCGGAGAGCCGTGTCCTCCTCTACCGGACCCTCGACGCCCGCCTGCGGCGGCTGGCGCCCTTCCTGCGCTACGACCGCGATCCCTACCTCGTCATCCACGACGGGCGGCTCTTCTGGGTGATCGACGCCTACACGGTGAGCGATCGCTTCCCGTACTCGCAGCCCCACGGCGGGATCAACTACATCCGCAACGCGGTCAAGGTGGTGGTCGACGCCTACCACGGCACGACGACCTTCTACATCGCCGACGCGAAAGATCCCTTGCTGGCCGTCTACCGCGCCGTGTTCCCGAGCCTCTTCCGGCCGCTCGCCGACCTGCCGGACGGGATCCGCGCACACCTCCGCTACCCCGTCGATCTCTTCCGCGTGCAGGCCGAGACCTTCGCCACCTTCCACATGGAAGATCCCCAGGTCTTCTACAACCGCGAAGACCTGTGGCAGATCCCCATCGAGAGCTTCGAAGGCCGGGAGATCGTCATGGAGCCGTACTACACGATCATGCGTCTGCCTGGCGGCGACGCTGCCGAAATGATCCTCATGTTGCCCTTCACGCCGTCCCGCAAGGACAACATGATCGCCTGGCTGGCGGCGCGCTGCGACGGCGAGGCCCTGGGCCGGCGGGTGGTCTTCCAGTTCCCGAAACAGGAGCTCGTCTACGGCCCGCGCCAGATCGAAGCCCGCATCGACCAGGATGCAGACATCTCCCAGCAGCTGACGTTGTGGAGCCAGCGCGGCTCCAACGTCATCCGTGGCAACCTCCTCGTCATCCCCCTCGGGGGCTCGGTGCTCTACGTGGAGCCGCTCTACCTGCGGGCTGAGAGCGGGGCGCTACCGGAGCTGAAGCGCGTCATCGTCGCCCTCGGCAACCGCATCGCCATGGACGTGAGTCTGGAAACTGCGCTCGCCCGCGTCCTGGGTGCCCAGGTGAGCGCTCTCCCGGCGGCGGCCCGCGGCGGTGTGCCAGCGGCTGGGGCAGGGGCCTCGACGTCTGTGCTCACTGCAGATGGGCGCGCTGTGGCGGGGAAGGGGTTGGAGCTCCTGCGCGAAGCCGAGACAGCATCCAGGGCCGGGGACTGGGCTGCTTACGGGAAGGCCTTGGAACGCTTGAGGCAGCACCTGGAACAACAAGCCGCTGCACAACCACCGGCGGCCTCACCACCACGAGCCACATCACCTTGAAGGAGCGTCAAATAACCTTGCGCGACGGCAACAACGCACGAGGGGTTCGAGCCGATTGACCCCGCCTCTCGCCGCACCGCGCTGCCCGCTCGTCCCGTCGGGGGACGCCGGATTGACTGCAGCCTCCCATGACAGGTAAGCTCATTGGAGCGAGAGACCAACGAGGTCGTACTTGGTGACATCCCATTCTTCACGGTTCGCGCCATCTCTGGCTGCTGTGTTGCTCCTTTGCCATGCCGGCGTCGCCGCGGCAATGACTCCTTGGATCCGGGCTGGCGTCACCCGCGTCGATGGCGGCACGGTGCACGTCTCCCTCGAAGTGCACGCACCATCGTGGATCGGAGCGGTTCCCGTGCCGCAAGGGGACGTCGTGGCCAGCGTTTCCATCTTCGCCGTGCGGGGCAACTTCGGTGCGGCCACGAATCTGGTACCGCCCGGCCACCATCGCGTTCTCGAGATTGAAAACGGCGACATCGTCTGGGGCGCCGACTGGCTGGCTCCGGCCCTGGACACGGGTTTCGACCTCACCGCCGAATCGTCCGCCCTCTACCTGGACTACCGCTGCACCATCGACTACTACGTGCACACGGAATCCCTGTGGGACCGCTTCGAACTCCTCACCACCGAGACTTCCTCCGGGATCCTCCAGGCCGCCATGCCGGCCACGCTCGGCCAGACCATCTGGCTCCGCGACGGCACCGTCCCCGCCACCGCCCAAACCTGGGGCGGCGTCAAGGCCCTGTTCCGCTAGTCCGCTCACTCTTCGATGGATGCCTGCATAGCCCGAGAACGCCGGGCTGCATGGGTGAGGGAATCAAACACAGGTTGCGTCGCCTCGCCATGCTCGTTGCAGTGAACGCTCCCATGAGGAGGACTCACGGCTTCGTTCCACCGAGATAAATGCTTTCCTTCCCGTTGTGGTCGAGGCGACGGACGCGCACCTCATTGGACGAGTCGTACTCGAGCAGCCAAAGATTGCCCTCGCGGTCGAACATGCCGCCCGAAGGCGACCAGGGCTCACCCGAACGCGCCACGACTTCTCTCTTGCCGTCGGAGTCGACTCGGAGAACGAGCCGCTCGCGAGCGACAGCCACGTAGATCGACCCTTCCTTGTCCAGCCACAATCCCATGTGGTAGTGCCGCTCCGAGACGCTCGCGGGCGGCGGCTTGTGTGCACTGAGCTTGGTGGCAACCGTGGTGACTTCGCCCGCCGGGGAAACCCGGCGCAGGTCGCCGGCGTCGATCAAGAAAAGAGTGCCATCGGCAGTCACGGTCATGCGCTCGACGTCGCGGAAATCGGCTGCGGCATGCGTGACGGTTTTTCCGTCGGGCGAGCGTGTCTTGATGATGGGCTTCTCGCCCACCTCGGCCCAGTACATGTTGCCAGCTCGATCGCGGACAAAGCTGTAACCTTGGGGGACGCCTGCGCGCGCGGGAATCTCGCCTTGCAGCGTGCGCCCCTTCAAAGACCATACCTTGTGATGCCACTGGCTGCCGTCATACCAGAGATGCTCGCCATACAACTTGTCCTCTGCATCGAGGTACAGCTCGTGCGTGTGTACGTCGCGCACAGCCACTGAGAGGCTGCCGTCGAGGGCGATCTTCCAGACCTGCTTCAGGTCGGTGAAGAAGACGTTGCCGTGGCTGTCCTGCACGATGCCGATACCGGGATGGGCCGCCGCCGGGCACGCCCACAACAGAACGAAGATGCCGACAATACGCCTTCGCATGAGGCGCAGCATGCTCAGCGCCTTTTCTGCCGGGTACAAGCCCGAAGCGCGCGCAGAGGTTTGCATCAAACACATCCCAGGGCTTGACTCAGCTTAGAATGGGGAGGAGCTGAACGGCAAGCACGCGACTGCACGCCCCCAGCGGGTGCGATCGCCAACTCTTCGATATCCAAAAGTGGGGGGACGGCTGGTGCCGGAGGAGGGACTCGAACCCTCACGAGGTTTAGGCCTCGACGGATTTTGAATCTGCACCGCTCCACGCCACTGCGCAACAACGAGCCGCATACTCCACTATTCTCCAGAGGCTTACACGCGCGCCTCGCGCAAGC
>DASRJW010000083.1 GCA_035649275.1 Candidatus Krumholzibacteriia bacterium | reverse complement strand
CTCACGCTCCAGACCACGCTCATCGCCACGGCCTTCACCGTTCTCACCGGTACTCCCTTGGCCCTTCTCCTGGCCCGCCACCGCTTCCGGGGCCGCGAGGTCCTCGACACTCTCGTGGATCTGCCGATCACGGTGCCACCTGTCGTGGGGGGCGTGGCCCTCCTCTTCGCCTTCGGCCGTCGCGGGCTGCTCGGGCGCAGCCTCGAGGTGTTCGGCTTGCAACTTCCCTTCAGCACCGCCGCAGTCATCATGGCGCAGGTCTTCATCGCCAGCCCCTTCTTCGTCAAGGCGGCGCGCGCGGGCTTCGAGGGCGTTCCGGTGCGTCTCGAAGCCGCCGCCCGCACCCTCGGGGCCAGCCCCTGGCATGTCTTCTGGACCGTGACGCTGCCGCTGGCTCGACCCGCCCTGGTCGCCGGCACCGTTCTCTGCTGGGCGCGGGCGCTCTCGGAGTTCGGGGCCACCATGATGTTCGCTGGCAACTTCCCGGGACGCACGCAGACGCTGGCGCTCGCGGTCATGTCGGCGATGGAAAGTGATCTCGAAACCGCTCTGGCGGTCTCGACGCTGGCGATCTTCCTCGGCCTCGGGGCTCTCATCCTCGCCAAGAACTGGGCACGGCGTGCGCTTCGCAACTGAAGATTCCATGGTAGTGCAGGGTCTCAGAGCTCGGCTCGCCGCCCGTCTCGGCTCCTTTTCGCTCGATGTCGAACTCGAGGTCGGAGGGAACGAGACCCTCGTTCTCCTGGGGCCGAACGGTTCCGGCAAGTCCACCTGCCTCGATCTCATCGCCGGACTGCGGAGTCCGGAGCGCGGCCGCATCGTGCTCCACGAGACGGTCCTCTTCGACACGGACACTGGCGTGAACCTCCCGCCAGAGGATCGTCGTGTCGGACTGGTGTTCCAAGACTATGCGTTGTTCTCGCACCAATCCGTGCGTCGCAACGTGGAGTATGGGCCGCGGGCCCGGCAGCTCCCGCGGGCAGAACGGGAGCAAGTCATCGCCTCTTGCCTCGCCCGTCTCGACCTCACCGCGATCGCGGACCAACCGGTGCTCGAGCTCTCGGGCGGCCAGCGGCAACGCGTCGCGCTCGCCCGCGCCTTGGCGTCGGAGGCCCGACTCCTGTTGCTGGATGAACCCTTTGCGTCCCTCGACGCGACGACCCGGGCCACTGTCCGCGCCGAGCTGCGCCGGTTCTTGCGGGACGCGGCGCTGCCGGCGCTCGTCGTCACCCACGATCCGCTCGATGCTTTCGTGGTCGGCGACCGGCTCGCGGTCATCGAAGGCGGCCGTCTCGTCCAAGTGGGGACGGGCGAGGAGCTCCTGGCGCATCCGCGCACGCCTTTCGTCGCCGATCTCGTCGGTCTCAACGTCTACGAGGCGGAGCTCGCTCCCGGTGCGGGCCTCAAGGAAGCGCGGGCAGGAACCGTGGCCTTCCATGTGCTCGCCGATGCGCTGTCCGGCGCCGTCCATCTCGCCTTCGCGCCGTCCGACGTCGCCCTCGCCAGCGTACCTCCGGTGGGCTCGTTCCAGAACGCCTTCGCGGTGCGGGTCCAGGAGAGCGCGAGTCTCCCCGATCGCCTGCGCGTGACCCTCGACGCCGGCGTACCGATGGTGGCGGACATCACTCGCGAAGCGGCCAGCGGATTGCAACTGGCTCCGGGGGCGTCGCTTTGGGCGATGGTCAAGGCCACCTCGATTCGCGTCTATCCATGACAACGGCCTCCCCCCGCGCGAGCGGAGGAAGGCCGTTGCGGCGTGGAGCGTGTCCGCACGCTCAATCGCGATAGAGGTTCTTCAGCGTGCTCCAGGTTTGCGATTGCACGCCCACGGTCAGCGACTCGTACTCGAAGCTGCACCACTGGGCCTCGACCTGACCGCTGGCACCGGAGGCACCGACGAAGAACTGGAAGTGACCGCCGACACGCGCCTCGTTCAGGATCCCCCAGAGGCCATAGGGCGGGTCCTCGTTCGGGTTCCCCATGTCGAACGACTTGACGCCGCTCGAGTACTGCACGTTGTCGTAGGTCACCTTGTACTCGATCGTGCCCGGATCCTGCTCGCTCAGCCCGTGGGCCCGGTAGACGATCTCCAGGTGGATGGGCGTCCCCTTGGTGTAGTGGAGGCCGTGGGACGCGGTGAAGGAATAGAAGGGCAGCCGGCCCCCGAAGCAAGCGATCTCGCCGTCCGTGGTGCGGACGTTGAATCTGCCGTCAGCCTGACCCCACCAGGGCGCGATCTGCAACCCAGCCTCGGCATCCCCCGTACCGTTGAGGCTGAGATCGGCGGCGAAACGGAAGGAGTCCCCGTTGTGGAACACCAAGGGATCCGCCCCATTGTCGGAAAAACGCCAGGCGTGCAGGTTGGCGAAGCCGATGCAGCCGGCGTTGCGGTCCTCGATGGTGATGCAGGTCGGGTAGTCGTTGGTGATGGTGAGGGTCGAGCCCGGGCAATCGTTGAAGATGCGGGACACGACCACGGCGCTGTTCGGGTCCGGCGCTGCGGCCGCCAGACTCGCGAGGCTCGCGAGCAGCAGCAGCGCGAGGCCGATGAGTTCGATTCTCGTGGACCGCCTCATGGCGTGGTCCTCCTCGGGAAATCCGTCGAAATGAGTGACCCAGGACCAGGGGCTGCAATCCTGGTGCGAAGATGGACTGGCGCCGCGGCGCGGCGCGCCTCGATAACGAGGTTCGACTCCCTACCTCCTCTGCTGCCCGACGCAAGGGGCGGGCGCGGTCGAGCCGGCACCGTGTCGGCGTCACAGCAAAGCCAGCTCCTGGGGGGCGTGCTGACATTGTACCCAATGCTCACCTGGCGAGGGGGCTCCGGTGCTTCGCGGTCGCCGTGACACTGGCGGCGAGGGGCAATTGCGCGCCAGTTCCCAATGCACGAAAGAAATCCGGGGTCCGGCGCACCGGACCCCGGAGTTTGGGCCGCGATCGCTGCGACGCGAGACGCGGCTACTGCAAGACGGTCGCCTGCGCCGTCTCGGTGCGCTCGCCCTGGGTGAGCCGCACGAGGTAGACGCCGGCCGGCAACTTCCTCTCCTGACCGAACGTCATGCTGTGCAGACCGGGACCGAGCTGGCCCACTTGTGCGGCAGCCACCTGCCGGCCCCTCACGTCGTAGACCTCGAGCTTCGCCGCAGCGGAGCTCGGCAAGCTGAAGTTGACCGAGAAGCCGAGCCGCGCCGGGTTGGGGGCGATGCCGCGGAGCGCAAAGCCGTAGCCCCGCGTCCCGCTATCCGTCGTCCCCGCGATGCTGAAGAGATTGGTGCTGCCGAGCTCAGCCTCCAGCGTCGGCCCGGAAGCGTCCTCCACCCCCAACGAGACCACCGCGAGCAGCGCCTGTTCCGTCGCCACCGACGGCACGGTCCAGAGCAAACTGCCCGGGTTGTCCAGGTTTTCCGCCTCGACGCTCCAGGTCGCGCCGCCATCGAAGGAAGCGAGCAGGTCCACGATGTGGAAACGGCGCTCCACTTCCCAGACCACCTCCACCTGGGTGCCGGGGGTTAGGACGCTCCCGGCCGCCGGCGAAGGCAAGTGACCGGTCTTGACCTTGATCATGTCGGTGGCCTCGAAGCACTCTCCACCCACCAAGCCACTGACGGTGATCGGAACGGAGTTGCCCACTTCCAGGAGAGCGGTGACCTCGGCGCGATCGAACTTCACCATGAGGTCGGGGATCCCGTCCGCATCGAAGTCGCCGACCGAAGTCGGGGCCCCCGCCGCCACCGGCACCGTGCCGTTGAGCAGGATCGAGCCCAGATCGTAGTCGCCCGCGGGCTCGAGGTAGCCGGTGACCCAGCGACCCCCGGAGCTCTTGTTCAGCACCTGCGGATTGAAGGTGAGCTCGACCGCCGCAGTGCAAGTGGAGTAGGTCACATTGCCCCACGTGGCGGTGAGCAGGGCCCCGGTGTTCGCCCGCGGCTGGAAGTAACCTCCCACACGCCCGTCGTTGAGCATCCCCCAAATGCCATTCGGGGTGCACTCATCGGGGTTCTGCTCGCCGAAGGGCAGCACCGGGCTGTCGTAGGTGTTGCCGTCGTAGATCGCCCGGTACTGGATCGTGGCCGGGTCGGTCGACACCAGCTCGTTGGCGCGGTAGGTCACCTCGAAGCGGATCGTCGTGCCTTTGACATAGGTGATCCCATGGTTGACGGTGAAGCTGTAGAAGGGAAGCGCCCCGCCGAAGCAGGCGATCTCCCCCGTGGTGGCGTTGGCCATGATGCGCCCGTCCACGAACTTCCCGTACCACGGTGAGACGCGCAGGCCGCCCTCGCCTTCACCGGGCCCGCTGATGGTGAAGTCCGCCCCGTAGGCGAAGTTCGAGTTGTTGTTGAACACGGCAGCCGTCGTGCCGCCGTCGTCCGAGAAGCTCCAGCTGTGGAGGTTGGCGAAGCCCAGGCACGCCGGATGCATGGTGTCGCTGATCTCGATCAGGGACGGGAAGCTGTTGGTCGTGGCCAAGGTCGAGAGCGCGCAGTCGTTGAAGGTGCGGGTCTCGATCGTGGCAGCGTTCGCCACCGGTGTGCCGACCGGGGTCAGCTCCTGGAAGGTGATGTTTCCCCAGGTGCCGGTGAGCAAGGCACCGGTGTTCGCCCGGGCCTGGAAGTAGCCGCCGACCCGCCCATCGTTCAGCATCCCCCACAGGCCGTTCGGGTTGCACTCGTCGGGGTTCTGTTCGCCGAAGGGCAGCTCCGGGCTGTCGTAGGTGTTGCCGTTGTAGACCGCCCGGTACTGGATGGAGGCAGGATCGGTCGAGAACAAGTCACGAGCGCGGTAGGTCACCTCGAAACGGATCGTCGTGCCCTTGATATAGCTGATGCCGTGGTTGACGGTGAAGCTGTAGAAGGGAAGGGCGCCACCGAAGCAAGCGATCTCGCCGGTGGTGGCGTTGGCCATGATGCGCCCGTCCACGAACTTCCCGTACCAGGGCGAGATGCGCAAACCGCCCTCGCCCTCGCCAGGGCCGCTGATGGTGAAGTCGGCGCCGAAGGTGTAGTCCGAGTTGTTGTTGAAAACGGCAGCCGTGGAGCCGCCATCGTCCGAGAAACTCCAGCTGTGCAGGTTGGCGAAACCGAGACACGCCGGGTCCATGGTGTCGCTGATCTCGACGAGGGCCGGGTAGTTGTTGGTGGTGGCCACCGTCGAGAGAGCACAATCGTTGAAAGTGCGGGTCTCGATGGTCGCCCCGTTGGGTACGGGTGTGGCCTGAGCCACGCCGCCGAGAACTGCCGCCCCCCATGCCAGACCGATCGCCGCCCGAAGGGCGACCTTCCCGGCACGCCAGTTAAAGCGTCTCATAGATGTTCCTCCTCGTACGAAGTACGTGCAGACGCTTGCGGCTCCTTGCACGCACAAGGCGCCGGCGAAACCCAGTTGCAGCAAACTAACGGACAGAATATCCACAGACTACGAGCCGAAGCACCACCTTTCTCTGGGAAACATCCGTTCACCTCTCTCGAATCGATCCGTCCTCCCGGTTGGGTCAATCAGCGCAGCACCAGGCAGGCCTTCGCCTGTCGCTGGCCGTCCACCTCCAGCCGGAGGTAATAGACACCGTTCGGCAGGCCCGCCGCGTCCAGGGGTACACCATGCTCGCCTGCCGGCCAGGCGCCTTCCAGGAGCTGCCGCACCCGCCGGCCCGCCACGTCGTACAGCGCCAGGGAGACCCGCCCCGGCACCTCGAGCCGGAAGGGTACGGTGGCCACCGTCCGCATCGGGTTGGGCTCGTTCTGCAAGAGGGCGAACCTCCGGCCAGTGGCGGGGCCGATCTGCGCCACGTCGGTGGCGGTGAGGAAACCGGCGCGCTGCAGGCCGCGCTGGATGTCCGGGTTGGTCCAGAAGCGGCGCCAGACGTTCCCGGTGCGGTAGTTCTCGATCATGATGATGATCGGCCCCTGGTCGATGCCGACGTAGTCCGTGCCCCACCAGTTCGCCGTCAGGTTGAAGGCGTCCTTGAACCCGTAGGTGGAAAAGAGCTGGGCGCCGTAGGTGTCGTACAGATGGTGCAGGGTGGGGATGACGATCTCCGGCGCGAACGGCAGCGACCCGGCCACCGCGGTGGGAGTGATGGTGCCATTGTCGTTCTGCGGCGGCGGCGCCCCGTGGGCGGCGTAACCGCCGGGTTCGTCGCTCGCGGTGATCCCCCACACATACTGGCCGTACCCGACGCGGCCGAGCGGATTGGCGATGCAATAGGCCTGCTGCGCCAGCGTCGCCCGGCGGGAGTTCTCGAAGTAAGTGATGCCGCGATTCGTCATGTAGGCATCTTGGATGGTACGGAAGTCGATCCAGCAGTGGCTGTACTGGTGCCCGAAGAGCGGCGGGAAGATCACGTAGTCCTGCCCGTACTGCGTGCTCCAGTTGTAACCGCCGGTCCAGGAGGTCCAGGTGCTGGCGGGCACCGGATGGGTCGGGGAGCCGAGGGCGAGGATGAAGAGGATCATGGCCTCGTTGTAGCCGATCCACTGGCCGAAGCCGCCGAAGCCGGTGCCGGGTTTCCAGCCCATGTAGATGGACGGAGCGAAGTTGCGCATGAACTCCCAGTTGGCGCGGTAGTAGATGTTGTCCGCCAGGTCGCGCACCTGCACATCCCCAGGGTCGGCCGTATCGAAGTACTGCTTGACGTCGATGATGCCGGCGAAGAGGAGCGCCGTGTCGATGGTGGAGAGCTCGCTGCTCCAGGTGCGGAGCGCCGTGTTCATGTCGAGGAAGTGGTAGTAGAGCCCCTGGTAACCGATGGTGCCGCTGGCGGCGCTGCTCTGCGGCTGCGTCCACAGGGTCTGCAAAGCGGTGAGGATGCGGGTGCGGCCGGCGTCACGCGTCACCCAGCCGTGGTCGATGCCGATGCAGATGGCGGAGAGGCCGAAGCCCAGCGAAGCGATGCTGCACGGCGAGGTGAGGGTGCTCCGGTCCTTGATGAGCCCGTTCGTCGCGTTCGCCTCGTTCCAGAAGTAGTTGAATGCGGTGTGTTGCAAGGTGTCGAGCAACGCTTCGGTGGTCAGCGCCCGAGCGCCGGACCAAGGCAGGGCGAGGATGGCGAGCCCAATCGAGATGGAACGGATCACGGTACTCCCTCCCTGTCCTCACATGCCGAGGACGAAGGTGAAACGATGCACTTCCGGCAGGACCGTGTGCGAGGCCCAGCCATAATCGAATTCGAAACGACGCGAGGCGATGACACCGCTCAGGCCGATCCCGGCGGTGGGGCCGAGCTCGGTGTCTTGCTGCCCCAGGGTCTGGTAGCCGGCGCGCAGCGCCAGAGTTTCCTTCCACGACCACTCCCAGCCCAGGCTCACGCCCTCGGTGTTGTCGTTGGGATGGAAGGCGTCCATGCTGAGCAACAGCTTGCTCGTGGGGCTGAGTCGCCGGGGATAGCTGAGACCGATGCGGAACTGCGCCGGCACGGGGAACTCGTCGGTGGCCTGCGCCGCCGGCAGGGCGCTGTTGTCGCCGTAGCGCGTCGGATCGGCGTCGTACTGGATCACCAGGTCGCGGCCGTCGAAACCGCTCTTGGTGCCGAAGTGGAGGACGCTCGCACCCAAAGTGAGGCCGGAGCCGGTGATGCGGTACACGGTGCCGAAGCTGAAGCTGAAAGCATCCAGGGTGCTGTTCCAGATCGTCTCGCTCATGTAGTTGAACTGCGCCCCGGCGGCGAAGCGGGGCGTCACCTGCCGCCCGTAGCCGACGCTCAGCGCCACGTCCCGCACACTGTAGAGCTCTCCGGTGCCGAGTGGTTGCGTCACGGTGCGCACCTCGATGTCCCCGGAGTTGAGCGACGTGACGCTGACGAAGGTGTTGCCCCAGTCGCCGAGGGCGATGGCGGCGGCGGCATACTCGTGACGGATGTCGGCGAACCAGATGCCGTGGCTGAATTGAAAGGTCGTGCGTTCCAGGGAACCCAGCGCCGCCGGGTTGTAGTAGACGGCCTGGATGCCCTCGGCGACGGCGGCGCCGGCGTTGCCCATGGCGGCGATGCGGGCGCTGGGCTCGATGGCGACGAACTGCGCGATGGTCGTCCCCACCTTCGTCTGCGCCGCCGCCTGGGCCGAGAACAGCGCCATCACCAGGCATGCGGCTGTCATCTCGCGCCTCATCGCCTGCTCCTTGCGCTCATGCTCGCGTCGCCTTCCACGTCTTCGTCCCCTCACCCTCATTTGATGACCGCGAACTTGCCGATACTCGATTCCACCGCTCCCGCCTCCACATGGAATATGTAGAGACCGGGAGCCACGTCCAAGTTGTCCTTGGTCCTCAGGTTCCAGGCCACCACCCCCGCCGTGGAGCCGTCGTGCGCCAGCGTCTGCACCAGCTCGCCACGCAGGTTGAAGATCCGGATGGTGCAGTATTGCGGCAGGTTGCGGAACTCGAGCCGCCGCTCGCCGCGGCCGGCGATGTTGAAGCGCTCCGGCTCGAAGCTGGCCGAAGCCACGTAGGGATTCGGCACCACGTAGGGCCGGTCCGGCGCCGCGCTCGCCGCCACCGCATCGACGGACTCTGCCTTGCCGGTAAAGGTGAAGCGGTCCTCGTAACCAAAGGGTTTGGTGAGCCGCAGGTCGAACACATCCCCCTGCCGCGGCGGCCGGAGCGGGGCCCCGTCGCTCGTCTGCGTGCCCGCCAGCTGGAACCTCCAGGTCACCTGGGGTGTCGTGGGTGCCGAGCGAGTGTAGGTGACGACGTCCAAGAATTCGTCGGTGCGGCTCAAGGTGCCATCGGCGTCGAGATCGCGAAAACGGAAATCCATGCGCTGGTCGCCCGCCGCGGTGTGCGCCACGATCTCGAACTTGGCCGGCCGGGCCGGAATGGGGAACACCGCCAAGCCGGTGTCGAGCACGACGTCGGCGAAGGTGATCGTCAGGTCGTCGGGGAACCCAGGCCGCCGCAGGTTGATCGGCTGCACGGTCTGGTACTCGACGAGGAGCAGAGCGTTGGTGGGGCTGCCGTCGGCGAAGCCGGTGCGGGGTTCGTCCACCTCCACGGTCTCTTGCGTCTCGATCACCGGGAGCAGGCCGGCCGCGGCGGGACCATTGCCTGTGCCCTCCAGATCCCGGCCGTGCTCGAAGAGCACCTGGTCGGCGTTCTTGTCGACGAGGGCGTAGGAATCGGCGCGGACGCTGTCCTCGCCGCTGGCGAAGGCGATCTCGAAGAGGTGACCCTCGCGCACCAGGCTGGAGTTGAGCACCTCGACCTGCACCATCCCGGCGCCGCCGCCGCTCGCGTGGACCAGTCCTTGGATGGATGCAGCCACGTAGCCGCGCACGCGGGGCTCGGGGCGCACCTCTACCACGTTGGACGGCAAGATCGTGCCGCCGCGGGGCGTCTCCGAGACGGTGATGGCGTTCTCCGAGGGATAGAAGTTGAACTTCTCCGAGCCGTGGTCGTAGGCGGTGAGGGCGTAGAAGTAGCGTTGGCCGTTGACGACGGTGGAGTCCTTCCAGGTGTGGGTGAGCCCAGTGTCGTTGCCCAGGTAGTAAGCCACGCCCTCCACGGTCAGCTCCGAGAAGCCGTGGATGCCGTTGACCAGATCGAACTGCGCGCTCGGGCGGCCGTTGCCGATGGGGCCGGAGCCTGTCCCGGTGGTGATCACCTTGACGTCGCGGAAGGCCGGGTCGGTGGATCGATAGACGCGGTAGCCCTCGAAGTCGAACTCCCCGGTCACCGGGTCGGCGCCGCGTTCGGCCACGTCGTCCCAAGCGAGGCGGACATAGCCATCGCCGGCCTCGGCGGTGAGGGTCGGGAGCTTCGGCGGCACGGCGAACTGGTAGTTGGCATCGTAGATCTGCTGCACCGTGTTGACCGTGCGCCGCAGCTCGTTGAGATCGCCGCCGTAGGCGAGAGCGAGGCTGAAGCGCTCGGTCTTGCCGGCCCGGAGCTGGAAGGGCCCCGAAGCGAAGAGGAAGCCGATGTTGTAGTTGGCAGCCAGGGGCGGATCGAAACGCACCGCTGGATCCGGGCTGGTGAACTTCTCGTACAAACGCTGCGGCCAGTTGTTGGGGTCGGTGTAGAAGACGATGCCGTCCACTTCCTGGTTGGGATTCCCCTGGCCGGCCTTGATGCGGTTGATCTTGAAGCCGGTGAGACCGATCTGATCGGATTCGTTGAGGTCCGTGCGGTCGAAGCTCGGCTCCCCGAGGGTGGGCTGGCCGTCGCCCTCGCCCTCGTCGCCGGTCTCGGGCAGGCCGTCGGCGCCGACATCGTGCAGCTCCACGTTCCAGTCCATGTCCTCGTCGCCGGTCCACCAGCTGCCGCTGCGGTAACCGGCGCGATCGGCCAGCGGGCCGTACTTGTTTTCGAAGCGGGCCCGATCGTAGTGGGTGTCCACATAGGCGGCTATCGCGTCCTGGCCCACGATGAGCTCGCCGACGCCACCATCGCGCCGCTCGTCGGTGATGCCGTCCTCGTCGTTGTCGATGCCATCGAAGGAGTTGCCCGGCGTCTCCAGGTAGGCGTAGCCCAGGTAGCCGGTGCGCCCGCACGGCCCCGCCTGATCGCGACCGTGGCCGAAGCGATCCCAGGTGTAGACCAGGTTGATGACTTCCTCGTCGAAGGTGCGATCGAAGTAGGCGTTGTCGTCGTCGGACTCGTAGATGCCGTCGCAGGAGAGCGCCGAGCCGCCGACGCCGGAGTCCATGTACAGGCCGAAGATGACGTTGTCGTTGTAATCCGTGGTGCTCTCGTTGGTGATGTCGTAGTGCCAGAAGATGACGTTGCCGGCCTGGGGGTTGGCCCATTGGAAGCCGCGTACCTCGATGCGCAACCCCAGACCCCGGCGGGTCTGGTCACGGTCGTCGGGGTAGTAGTCCCAGGCATCGTAGAACTGGTCGTCCATGACCATGAAGCTCTCCTGGTCCGCCGCCGGGCGCTTGCCGAAGTAGCCGTTCCAGCTGCCGGACCAGTCCGGAGGCTTGTCGGGCCACGCATCGGGCCAGGTGCGGCGATCGCTGCTGATGGCCGGCGAGCGCGCCGGGTTGCGCAAGGGGTCGGCCTGGAAGTATCCCGGCCGCGGCTCGAAGCGCATCACCCGGTTGAAGTAAGGGCTGGTCCCCTGCCGTTCACGGAAGCCGGTCTCCATGATGTAGGCGTCCAAGCCGTTGCGCTGCCGGACCTTGGCGAGGACGAAGGGCGTGATGCCATCGCTGTAGTTCATGCCCGTGCCTTTGGGCACCTCGGCGGAGTGGAAAACGCTCAAGTCCACGTTCACCGGGTCGCTGGGATAGTCCCCCACCATGCCGTAGTTCCAGAAGACGGTGCGGATGTTGGCGGCATCGTGGAAGCCAGAACGCTCGGCGTCGAGCGTGCCGCGCTGGTCCGCCGGCACTGGCGTGGTCACCTGGGCCGCCGCGGGCAGCGGAGCGGCCGCCGCCAGCAGGAGAAGCGCGAGGAACGCAAGAAGCGCGAGAAGCGCGCGTCGAGGCGGCGCGAGCCGAGGCCGCGCTCGCTGCCGGCGCCGGTTCGTCCTGCCTTGCCTTCCACCCATCTCCGTCACCGTCCCTGCCCCAGCCCGAGGCTGAAGCCGAGTTCGATCCGGCGCGGGGCATAGAAGCGCGTCGGGCTCGCCAGCTCCACCTGATCGGAGAAGCGCGAGTAGAACGGGCTTCCGGTGCTGGCGAAGACATCGCCATTGAAGAAGCGCGTGTCGAACAGGTTGAAGACTCGGCCGAACAAGCTCCAACGCTGTCCCAACCAGCCGCGGAGGAACTCGCCACGCAGGTCGACGACGATCCCCGAGGGCCGGCGCCCGGAGTTCTCCGCCAGGCCGAAGCCGAAGCCACCCTGGGAGATCTCGGGCGTGTACGGCTGGCCGCTCACGGCGCGCACCACGGTGCTCGCCGAGTACACCTCGGGCTTGGCGATGGCCAGCGTCACGTTCAGGGTGTGGCGCTGGTCCCAGTCGAATGGGATCACCCGCGGTCTCGGATCGTCCCCGGCTTGGGCACGGGCGGCGGTCTCTTTCGGATCGCTGGAGTTCCCCTGGGCCCGCTGCCAGGTGTAGTCCAAGGAGGCGCTCACCGGACCCAGCCGGTGGTGGTCGAGCGCCACGATGACGCCGCTCACGCTGCCGAAGTCCACGTTGGTCAGGCGCGCGTAGGTGGCGTCGTTGTAGGTGTCGATGAACTCCGTGCCGAGCAGGTTGCGGATGTCCTTGTAGTAGAGGCTCACTTCGAACCCGAAGTTCTGCGTCAGCGCCTGCTTGTAGCCGAACTCGTACTGCACGGATTCCTCCGGTTCGACGTCGGGGTTCCCCATCACCCGCGCGAAGGACGAGGTCGTGGCCTGCAGGCGCGCCAGGAAAGAGTAGTCCGCGTTGGTGAAGATGTCGCGGATGGTGGGGAACTGCACGAAGTGACCGTAGGCGAAGTGGATCCCGGCGCTTTCCGTGATCGGGTAGGCGACGCCGAGCCTGGGGGAGAAGAAAGCCTTGGCGTTGGTGGGCACGGGCACCGAGAGCGGCGCCCCGGCGATGGCGTTGGCCGGGTTCGACAGATCACTCGGCAAGTAAGAGTTGGCATCGAAGTAGTCGAGCCGGGCGCCGAGGCGGAGCGCCAGATCTTTCCACTCCAGCTGGTCGTGCACGTACAGGCCGCCGATGATCGGCCAGTAGGTCTGCACTCCCGGATAGTCGGGCGGCGCATCCAGGTAGCGCTGCAAGGTCTGCCCGGTCGGGCCCTCGGTGAAGACCAGGGTCCCCTGGTTGCCGAACTGCACCTTCGGCCATTGCATCTCCAGCCCGGCCTTGAACAGCTGCACCGGCGTGAGCTGGGTGACGAGGCTGGTCTTGAAGAGGAAGGTGTTCGTCTTCTGCTGGTAGCGCGTCACGTCCACGCCCCAAACCTTGACGCCGGGAAGGCCGGCGAGCTCGTGCGCCGGCTGCGCCGCGTCGTAGCGCCGGTCGAAGATGTCCGCGTACTTACGGTCGATGTAGTCGAAATAGTTCTGTCGCAAGCTCAGGTCCAGGTAGCTGGCCTTGCCGAAGGTGCGGGTGAGGTCGAGACCGTGGGCCACGGAGAACGTCGTCTGCGTCGCCATGCCGTCCGGGTTGGCGCGATAGGAATAGTCGGTGCGCCGGGCCTCGAGATCGTTCACCAGAGCCTGGTAGCTCAGCTTGAGCCGCTCGAAGGAGCTGTTGCTGACCTTCACCGCGCCGGACCACTCGTCGGTGAAGCCGAGGGGGCTCGTTGCGCTATCGCCGAGGGTGGGTACGAGGAAGCGCGTCACCGAGTCGGGTAAGATGACGAGGGTCGGGACCGGGACGACGATGCGCTCGGCGCGAACGTAATCGTTGAAGCTGTAGCGCCGGGCGTTGACGAGGAAGAGCGTCTGCGGCAGGCCCACGGGACCGCTCAAGGTGAGGGTGAAGCTACCGACGGCGGTGGGCTGGACCGTGTCCAGGCCGAGGGTGACCGGCGGCCAGTCTTTCTTGGCGATGCCGAGCCGCTCCTCTTCCCGGCCGGGGAAGAAGAAGCCGCCGCCGTAGAGCTCGGTGAGGGCTTGAAACTTCGGCGTGCCGTCCTTGAGGACGGCGTTGACGACGCCGCTCATGGCCTGGCCGTACTCCGCATCGAACGTGCCGCTGATGACCTGCACCTCCTGGAGGAGCGAGCGGTCCACTTTCAGGCTGGCGGAGTTGTCGAAGGCGTTGTTCATCGTCACGCCGTCGACCTGGTACTGCACCTCCCCTTGGCGGCCGCCGCGGAAGTGCCCGCCGACCACACCTGCCTGCAGATTCACCACGTCCTGCAGCTCCTGCACCGGCAGCTTGTCGATCTCTTCGCTCTGCAGCGTCGCCAGGCTGCTGGTCAGATGGATGTCCACCGGCGGCCGCGTCGCCCGGACCACCACGGTTTCCGTGGAGATGGCGGCCTCTTCGAGAGTGGCATCCAGGTGGGCCGTCTGATCCGCCGAAACCACGACATCGTGGACGACCACGGCCTTGAAGCCGATGCGACTGATCTGCACTTCGTAGGTCCCCGCCGGGACGTTGAGGATGTTGTACTGCCCCTTCTCGTTGGTGAAGGCCCCGAAGGGCGTGCCCGTCACCACCACCGTCGCCGCGATCACCGGGCGCTTCTCTGCATCCAGCAGCTCGCCGGAGATCTTCCCCGTCGTCCCCGCGCGTCCGGGCTGCACCGAACCAGCGAGCACCGCCAGCGCCCCAGCCCATGCGGTCCGCCGGCGGATCGTGCTCAGCAGCTGCACGAACGCGTCGCCTCCTGCGCTGTCGTGGCTCGGGTTGCGTCCCGAGCCTCACTTCACGACCACGAGCCGGCCCGAAAGCGACTTGCGCTCCGCACCGGTGACGGGATCGTGGACGTGGAGCCGGTAGACATACACCCCGGCGGCCTGATCCTTGCCGCCGAAAGTGGCGCTACCCAGCCCCGCCTCTTGCAGCCCGAGCGGCCGGCGCTCCACCAGCCTGCCGGCGACGTCGAAGATTTCCAGCACGACGTCGCTCGGGCGCGCCAGAGAGTAGCGGATCGCGGGACGCCGCCCCGGGTTCGGCACGCTGCCTAGGAGGAAGGAGGCGTCGATCGCCGGCAGGTCCACGGGCGCATCGGTGGGCGGGGTCGGCGCCATGTAGGCCCACACAGGGCAGCACATGTTCTCGTACTCACGGAACCACCAGGTGCGCGTGCCATAGCTGTCGGTGATGGGCAGGAACGAATCGCCGTCCAGGTTGTTGACGCCGAGCCAGAGCGTGCCGTCGCCGAGGCCCACCGGATAGCCGAGAGCAGTCAGGTCGACCCACATCTCCGCGGTGTATCCGGTATCCGCCGACGTTCCCAGGCTGTCGACGGTGGTCCCGGGCTTGAGGGCGAGGGAGATCGCGGCATCTCCAGCGAGGACCAGCGAAGACAAGTAGTCCTGCGGCAACGCCGTGCCGTTCGCTGCCACCTGGAACGACAGCCTGCGCCCCAAGAGATTGTTGTCCGGACCGCGCATGACCTTCTCGTTGAGCGACACCAGGAAGCCGTCCCAGCGATCGAAGTTGGGGTGGTACTGCACCACTTGATCGCGCACATCGAATCCCAAGTACAAGAGATCGCCGCGGAAGAAAACCTTCACCGTGGCGTCCGCGGGGTCGAGGATCGCGGCCAGGCCGCCGTTCACCGGCGGCTGGTACTGACCGGCGCGATGCGGGCCCACGCCCGGGTAGGTCTGGCGCAGGGCGTCGTCGCCGTAGCGGATATTGAAGGTGTAGGCGAGATTGCTCCACACCGGTTCGGTGAGCGTGCCGTTGATGGTGGGAGCAGCGAAGGCGGCGCCGTTCGGGAGGTTGAGCTCGGGACGGATCTTCGGCAACGGGTTGGGGGATTCCACCGTGACGTCGGGCCGGGCGTAAATGTGCACCTGATCGTACCAGCTGACGTTCCCCCACGGCCCCTGCCACCATACACGGTTGTAGGAGAGCTGGTTCACGTTGAGCGGCCACAACCAGTCGCAATCGTAGATGGAAACGTTCCATTCGATGATGTCGCCCTCGGGCTGGGTGACGTCATAGCCCATGGGCGTGAGATTGAATCGCATTTCCACGACGTAGCGCGTGTCCTGGGTGGCGTCGTTGTTCGACTGCCCCTGCACCACCGTCACGGCGTCCCAGTTGGCGATCTGCTCCGCGGTGCGCGGCGTCCCCGGCGGGAAGGTGGACCAGCGGCCGATGAAGCCTGGCTGGTAACCCGGCGGCTGCGGGTTGGGGATCCCGGACTCGACGGGGTACCACCAGGAGTAGAAGTACTCCGCTACCGGTTTGGGTGCTCCCGTGCTGGAGTGATCCATGAGCCCCATCAGCAAACCGTCGAAGCGGTTGAAGTCGATCGAGCCGCCGATGGAATGGTCGCGGATGATGGCGCCCAGGTAGAGCTGGTTACCGACGACGAGGAACTTGAGCGTGGCGTTGGTCGGATCGATGGGCAGGATACCGCCTTCGTACTTCCAGCCGCTCCCGGGGATGCCGGCATCCATGGCCATCTGGACCGTCACCGATTCGGCCAGGGCCCAGGCGGGCTCGCTGAGAATGCCGTTCAAAACGATGGCGGCTTGCGACCGCTTGGCCCAGATGACGTCCTTGCGCGGCGCCTGGGCGAGAGCGGTGGTCGCGACGAGGAGCGTCGCGACGAGAAACAACGAACATGCTCTTGCGACGGTCATGGCTGGCGCCTCCTCACAGAATAGGGTGAATCCAAGAAACTCCGTGCAGGCGCGGTGACCGCGCCCACGATCAACCTCCTCGCGCACCGCGTCGCGGCGCGGTCGCGATGTCCGCAAGCATCCTGCTTTCGCCGCGCCCGCGTCCGCCGCCTTCGCGCCCCGTTCCCCCCCGGTCGGTGCCCTCGGGCAGGCGCCGGCGCCGGGCCGGGCCCGCCGCAGCGGCGCCCGAAGTCTCGGCGCCGCAGGAAGCGCGCACCGAGAGCGCCGTGGGGAGGACGAAATGGGTACAGCGGGACGGGCGCGGCGCGCGCATGAAATGCACCAGGGAGCGCGTGGCTCGCTCCCCCAAGGCGTAGGCGTCCACATGCACCGTGGTGAGTGGCGGATCCAGGTACAAGGCGAAGGCGATGTCGTCGAAGCCGACGACGGAGATCTCTCGCGGCACCTCGACGCCCGCGTCGCGGAGCGCCCGCAGCAGGCCGATGGCCATGTAATCGTTGGCGGCGAAGACCGCGGTGGGTCGGGGGCGCAGTCGCAGCAGTTCCCGGCCGCACTCGTAGCCCGAACGCTCGGTGAAGTCGCCTTGCAGTTCAAGCCGTGCCTCCGGAGCGATGCTCGCGGCGCGCAGGGCGTCCCGGTAACCGCGCAGCCGCTGTTCGGCGTCCACGTTGCCGCGCGGGCCCCGGATGGTGGCAATCCGCAGCCGGCCGAGGGCGAGCAGATGCCGCACCACGGCGCGGGCACCACCGAGATTGGCGATGGAGACGGTGCTGCAGCCGGGAATCCGGGAACGCGGGTTGAGCAACACCAAGGGAAAGCGGCGCACGATCTGCTGCAGCTCGTTGCCCGAGCCGTTGTCGGGAACCATGGCGATGAGGCCGTCGATGCGCCCGCGCATGGCGCGTGCCGCCGCCACCAGTTCTTCCGTATCGGCGTGCGAGCTGGAGACGAGGATCTGCAGCTTCTCGGCCCGGGCGGCATGATCGATGCCGCGGATGACCTCGGAGAAAAACTCGCCGAAGAGGTCGGGCAGGAGGACGCCGAGGGCGTGGGTGCGGTTGGTGGTGAGGCTGCGGGCGCCGCTGTTCGGCCAGTAGTCGAGCCGGGTGGCTGCGGCCCGGACGCGCCGGGCGCTTTCCTGACTCACCCGCGGGCTGCCATTGAACACCCGCGACACGGTGGCGATGGACACCCCGGCGAGACGCGCGACATCCCGGATCGTCGCCAACATCGACTCCGTGGTTGGCCGCTGACGCCACCCTCGGGACGAGGGCCGTCGCGGGGGCGGCAAACGCTGGCGAGCGTGTAAACGGTTACACGATTCGGGCCGCGGCGTCAAGTGCGAAACGCTTCCGCTCCGCGTCTGGCCCCATTACAGTGCATGCGAGTCTGCGGCGCCACCGTTCCACCCATCCGGTTTTTCCCGAGCGCGGGCCTCGGGGCCGGCCCGGAGGTGGAGCGCGGCAGTGTCTTGGCGCGCGTTTGGTGTTAGCGTCAGCAGACCTCCTGCATCGGCTGACTGGGACGGGCTACGGTCGTGCGCGCTGCGAGCCGGCCGATCGCCGCTCGCGGAAGGAAGAGAAGGATGGGTGTCGTGGTGCGAGCACCGGCGCTCGATCCGCATGCAGGCCCTGCCCCGGCCACGCGTTTCCTCTCCAATGGCGTCTACCATGTGGCCATCACCGCCGCCGGCAGCGGCGGCTCCTGGTACGGCGAACACGCCCTCAGCCACTGGGCCGGCGATCCCGTCGAGGACGCGGACGGATTCTTCCTCTACCTGCGGAGTCCGGAGAGCGGCGAGTTCCGCTCCCTGGGACATCAACCCGTCCGCTGGCCCGCCGAGCGTTACGAGGCGAGCTGGGTGCCGGGCCGCTTTCGCCTGGACCGCGAGGACAACGGTCTGCTCGCCCGCCTCGACGTCGCTGTCGCCGCCGACGCGGCACTCGAGGTGCGGCGGCTCGAGCTCACCAACCGCGGGCGCGAGTCCTGCCGCGTCGAGCTCACCAGCTATGTCGAGGTCGTCCTCGCCACCGCGCGGGCACATGCAGCCCACCCGGCGTTCTCCAAGCTCTTCGTGCAAACGGAGTACGTCGCAGAGCACGGTGCCTTGCTGGCTCGGCGCCGGCCGCGTGCCCGCGGCGAAAACCACCCGTGGCTCGTGCACAGCTTGTGCGGCGCTGTGGCGACAGAGTACGAGACCGATCGCACCCGCTTCCTCGGTCGCGGCGGCTCCGTGGCATGCCCCGCCGTGCTCCGCGACGGGCTGGCGCTCTCGCTCACCACCGGCAACGTCCTCGATCCGATCGCGAGCTTACGCTGCACCGTGAGTCTTGCTCCCGGTGAGAGCCGGGGCCTCGCCTTCGTTCTGGGCGTCGGCGAGGACCGGGAAGCAGCCCTGTCGCTCGGCGCGAGGCACGAAAACCTCGCAGCCGTCGACAAACTCTTGAGCGGCGCGGAGAGCGCCGCGCGCGCGAGCCTGGCCCGACACGGGCTCGACGCCTCTTCCGGCGCTTACGCCCATGCCCTCGCCGGTGCTGTCCTCTATGGAGGGCTTCGGGCCGCTGACGAAGTGCGGCGGCGGGCTCGCGGCAGCCGCGACGGGCTGGCCCGTCTCGGGCTGCTCCACAAACGTCCCACCGTGGTGGTGCACGGGAAGGACGAGGCTCTGCGGCGCGCTTGCACCAACATGCACGGCGTCTGGCGCGACCTGGGGCTCGACATCGACATGGTGATTCTCGGCGGCGAAGCCGTCGAGCGTCGTGGTGCTGATCCACCCGGGGTCCCTCGTCCTTGGGTCGGTGAGCTCCGGCACATCGCCACCGGCGATCTTTCCGCCGACGAGATGCATCTTCTCGAGGCACGGGCCCGTCTCGTCGTCCGCGAGATGTTGCCTGAGCTCGACGCCCAAGGGCAGCGACCCGAGCCCACCGCCTTTGCCGCGCCCCACCCACGACCCTCGGTCCGCGTCAGCCCGCATCCCGAGGCGGTGTCGAGGCGCGAAGCCCTGGAATGTGCCAACGGCTGCGGCGGCTTCGCCCGCGGCGGTGGCGAGTACGTCCTGCACCTGCGTGGTGAAGCCGGACTGCTCCATGGTCTGCCGCCGCAACCGTGGATCAACATCATCGCCAACGAACGCTTCGGCTGCCTCGTGAGCGAGAGCGGCGCGCGACACACCTGGAGCGAAAACAGCCGCGAGCACCGGCTCACGCCTTGGGGAAACGATCCCCTCCTGGATCCGCACGGCGAGGCCCTCTACCTCCGCGACGAGGACACGGGTGAGTTCTGGTCCGTGCTTCCCGGCCCCGCGCCCGGGGAGGGCGACTACGAAGTGCGCCATGGCTTCGGCTACAGCGTTTTCCGGCACGAGAGCCACGCGCTGCGCCAGGAAACCGAGATCTGCGTGCCGCGCCACGATCCGGTGCAAATCGTGGTCGTCCAGCTGGCAAATGCGAGCGCCCGCGAGCGCCACTTGTCGCTCACCGTCTTCCAGCGCTTGCTCCTGGGCGAGTTCGCCGATGACGCGACCATCGTCACCGAGGTCGACGCAGAGAGCGGAGCTCTGTTCGCCTGCAATGTGGCGGCGGCGGATTTCGCCGGCGCCATCGCCTTCGCGAGCACGGCCGGTGCGAGCACGCAGGTGACCACCGACCGCGCCGCCTTCCTGGGGCGGAACGGAACGATGTCCCGGCCCGCAGCGCTCTGCAGCCCCGCTCCCTTCGATGGCCGCACCAGCAGCGGGGTCGAGCGTTGTTTCGTGCAACGAGCCCACGTGGTCTTGCCCGCCGCGGCAAACCTCTCGCTCGTTTTTCTCTTCGGCGCCGGGCGCGATCGCGACGAGGCTCGCAGCCTGGTGGCCAAGTACGGCAGCCTCGAGGCGGCGAGGGCAGCGCGGCGCGAGGTGGAAGCGTTCTGGCGTGAGGGAACGGGCCGGCTGCAGATCTCGACGCCTTCACGCGCCCTCGATCTGCTGGTGAACGGCTGGCTCCCGTACCAGACTTTGGCCTGCCGGATCTGGGCACGGACGGCGCTCTACCAGTCGGGGGGCGCCTTCGGCTACCGCGATCAGCTGCAGGATGCAGCGTCCCTCGCCCTCCTCTGGCCCGAGCTCACGCGGCGCCAGATCCTGTTGCATGGAGCGCACCAGTTCGTCGAAGGCGATGTCCTGCACTGGTGGCACCCGCCGAGCGACCGCGGCCTCCGCACCCGCTTCGCGGACGACCTCCTCTGGCTCCCCTATCTCACCGCGCACTACGTGGAGGTCACTGGGGACCGGAAGATTCTGGACGAGCTGCTGCCCTATCTCGAGGCGCGGCCCCTCGCCGAGGGTGAGGACGAAGCCTATCTCGAGCCGCGCCGCGCCAGCTCGTCGGGCACGCTCTACGAACATTGCTGTCGCGCCATCGATCGCTCCCTCGGGCGCGGGGCGCACGGGCTGCCGCTTTTCGGCACTGGGGACTGGAACGACGGCATGAACCGCGTCGGGCGCGAAGGCCGCGGCGAAAGTGTGTGGATGGGTTTCTTCCTCCATGCCGTCTTGGCGGCTTTCGAACCTCTCTGTGCCGCCCGCGGCGACGGCGAGCGCGAACAGCGCTACCGGCGGCAGCGGGAAGAGTTGCGCCCGGCACTGGAAACTGCAGGTTGGGACGGCGACTGGTACCGGCGCGGCTACTACGACGACGGCACGCCGCTCGGCTCGAAGGAGAGCGACGAGTGCCGCATCGACGCGCTCGTGCAGGCTTGGGCCGTGCTCTCCCGGGCGGCGCCGCGGGAACGCGCGGCGCGCGCTCTGCAAGCGGTGGAAGCGGAGCTCGTCTCCGAGCGCGAGGGGCTCATCCGCTTGTTGTCCCCGCCCTTCGAGCACACCACCCACGATCCGGGCTATATCAAAGGATATGTGCGCGGCGTGCGCGAGAACGGCGGGCAGTACACCCACGCGGCGCTCTGGGTGGTGCGGGCGCTTGCCGAGCTGGGGCGCAACGATCGCGTCGCCCGGCTGCTGGAGATGCTGAGCCCAATGCATCACGCCCGCGACGCGGCGAGCGTCGCCGTCTACCGCGTCGAACCTTACGTCGTGGCGGCCGACGTCTACGGCGCCGCGCCATACGTCGGGCGTGGCGGCTGGACCTGGTATACGGGTTCCTCGGGCTGGATGTACCGGGTCATCCTCGAATCGCTCCTCGGCTTCCGGGTGCGGGAAGGAACGCAGCTGGAGCTCGCGCCTTGCGTGCCCGACGACTGGCCGGAATTCACCATTCAGTACCAGTTGCCCGGAGAGACGACGCGCTACACCATCATGGCGCGCAATCCGCATCGACGCGGTCTCGGCGTCGGCTCGGGGCAGTGCGATGGCGCTCCTGCGACCGTCACCGCCGGCATGATGCGGGTGCCTCTCGTGCACGACGGCGGCGAGCATCGCGTCGAGGTCGTGCTCGGGAAGCGCGACGGAGGTGGCGGGTGAGCTCGCCGACCTCTCCCTCTGCTCTCTTCCCCGCCGATTTCCTCTGGGGCGCAGCGACCTCGGCCTACCAGGTGGAGGGCTCACCTCTGGCCGATGGCGCGGGAGTGAGCAACTGGCATCGCTTCGCCCACACTCCCGGTCGCATGCACGGCAGCGCCACGGGCGACGTCGCCTGCGACCACTACCGCCGTTTCCGCGACGACGTGGCGCTCATGCGCGAACTCGGCCTGCGAGCCTATCGCTGCAGCATCGCCTGGACTCGCATCCTTCCCGAAGGGCGCGGGAAGGTGAACCCCGCCGGGCTAGACTTCTACGGCCGTCTCGTGGACGAGCTCCTCGGCCACGGCATCCAACCCTGCGTCACCCTCTACCATTGGGACATGCCCGCGGCGCTCGACGAGCGCGGCGGCTGGCTCAACCCGGACAGCGCTGGCTGGTTCGGTGATTACGCCCACGTCGTCTTTCGCGCCCTCGGCGATCGCGTGCCGCTCTGGACCACGCTCAACGAGCCGTGGGTCGTGCTCGATGCGGGCTACTTGCACGGCGTGCACGCTCCCGGGCGCCGCGAGCGCTATGCCCTGCCGCAGGTGTCGCACAACTTGCTGCGCGCCCACGGCACCGCGGTGCAGGCGTTCCGGAGCGACGGCACGGGTCGCATCGGCCTCGTGGTCAACCTGGAACCGAAGGATCCCGCCACCGACTCGGCCGCAGATTGCGAAGCAGCCACACGTGACGACGCCTACATGAACCGGCAGTTCTTGGACGCGCTCTTCTTCGGCCACTACCCCGAGGAGTACCGGCGTCTCTTCGGGAAAGCCTGGCCGCAGTTCCCGTCCCGGGACTTCGACCTCATCGGCACACCCATCGACTTCCTCGGCATCAATTACTACACGAGAGGTGTCGTGCAGCACGACCCGCAAGGAGGCATGCTGCAAGCGAGCAAGGTGCGCCAGCCGGATGCTCTCTACACCGACCTCGACTGGGAGGTGCACCCGGAGAGTTTGACGCGCACTCTGTGCTGGGTGAAGGAACGCTACGGCGACGTGCCGCTCTACGTCACCGAGAACGGCGCCTGTTTCCCCGACCCGGCGGTGGCAACGGGTGAGCCCGTCGAGGATCCTTTGCGCGTGGAATACCTGCGCACGCACCTGCAAGCGGCACTCGCCGCCCGACAGCGCGGCGTCGACTTACGCGGCTACTTCGTCTGGTCCCTCCTCGACAACCTGGAATGGACCTGGGGCTTCACCAAGCGCTTCGGCATCGTCCATGTCGACTTCACGACGCAGAAACGCACACCCAAGGCGAGCGCCCACTTCTACCGGGACGTCATCCGCTCCCGCGGCGCGATCCTCGGCGCCTGAGGATACGTGCTCGCCTTCGCCGGAAAACGCCAAGAGCTCTGGCACGACCTTGCGTCGTTCCCGCGATGGAGAACACTGAGAGGTGTGCCCGGCGGACCTCGACTCTGCCAGCGGAAAACGCCGAGAGTTCTGGCACGGCCTAGCGTTGTTCCCACCGATGGAGAACGATGAGAGGTGCGACAGGCGGACCTCGACTCTGTCAGCGGAAAACGCCGAGGGTTCTGGCACGGCCTCGCGCCGTTCCAGCCGATGGAGAACAGTGAGAGGTGGCTGGGAGGCTTGAGGCCGGTGGCGCATGCACTGGCACAGTGCACTGCTTCGGGATAGTGCACTCGTTTCGTGCACCGAGCCTCGTTGGACCCACAAATGAGCCGCATGTTCGACTTCTACAGGAAGAATCGTGCCTATCGGAGCCAATCCACTCATCAAAGGGCCAGCAACGACATGTCATGGAAGAGACGTCGCCCAGCTATTGAACGGTCCGCCAGGCGAGTGATACGCTCGTCGGCAGCTTGCCCGACGGGATCCCAGCAGGTCC
This sequence comes from Candidatus Krumholzibacteriia bacterium, assembly GCA_035649275.1. NCBI lineage: Bacteria > Candidatus Krumholzibacteriota > Candidatus Krumholzibacteriia > Candidatus Krumholzibacteriia bacterium. The sequence continues at coordinate 25,284 of DASRJW010000083.1, read as the reverse complement.
GACATGAAAAGCCTCCTCGCCTGTTTCGTTTGTGGCTGCATCGCGCCCCTCGGCGGCTGCGGGGATGACCCGATCACGCCACCTCCACTGACGCCCATCCAGGGCAGGATCGAAGACACCGATGGTCAACCGGTCCCTGGCGTCATCGTTCTCGTCGGCGACAATTCCACGGTGACCAGCGATGCGGAAGGGTCGTTCCGTGTCGAGAAGGTCGCTTCCACCTACGATGTGGCTCTGCTCTTCGACTCCACCGAGGCCCGCTTCTACGCCGGGATCACACGTCGAGACCCATTCTTCCGGGTCCCATTCAGGATCAGTCCTTGGAGCTCGGCCACGATCAGAGGAACCGTGCCTCCAGCACCGGGCAAGACGACGCGCCTTTATTTCGCACCGAGCCTCACTCCTGCGGCCACGGCGAATCCCGACGACGGCTCATTCCAGCAGACAATTGGCTGGTATGCTCCCGGCCCGACTGTCTCGGGCACGTTGTACGTGTTCCGCTGGCCGGTGGGAGCCGATGGGCTACCGGCAGAGTACGATGGTTTCGCCAGCCGAGATTTGGTCCTCACCGCGGGCTCGTCCATTGTCCAGGAATTCGCCATAGCGGAGTTCACCGATCCTCTGCAGGCCCAGTGCAGCGGTACCGTGACGATTCCCAGCGGCTACGAGCTCCAATCGATCGGTCTCCGCATGCGCCTCGGCGTCGAGTCATTCTGGCTCTTTTCCCAGTCTCGGCGCGCGGTTCCCGGATCGTCCTTCGAGTACATCCTACCCGTCGTCCAGGATGCCGTTTTCGAAATTGAGGCATTCGCCTCCCTGGGAGGACACCACACCATCCTGCACCGGAATGCCATCACACCCCCTGCGGCCGGAATCGTTCTCGAGCTTCCCGCTGCACCGCAGATCGTCGAACCACCGCAGGGGGCGTCGAATGTCGATGACTCGACAGTCTTTCGCTGGACGGAGGGAGGAGGAACGGGTCCTTACCTCGTGGCCATCAACATTTACGGCAAGAGTGATTTCGTGCTCTTCCTCCACGGTACGAGTATTCGGATGGCTGATCTGAGTGTATACGGTCTCGGTCTGCCGGCTGGGTCTGCGTGCGCCTGGAATGTTTACCAGCTGTTCCCGCTCTCATCTCTGGATGACATGTTGACACCAATCCATCGCACTGCCCTCGAATCAGAGTATGGAGATGCCCACTCTAATGAATACATGTTCACCACAAAGCCGTGAACGGAGCCGGCTTTGCGACAAGGTGTGAGAATGCCCTGGCCAAGCACCGGCCCGCTTGTCGCGATCAGCGCCGGAAGACGACCGTGGCGGGAAGACGGCGAAGCACGATTTCGCCGTCGGCTTTCGAGCGGACCGGTGCTCCGTCGAGGCTCGCGGCGCGGAGTGGCCACGGAAGCGGGGGGCGCACGACCACACCCCCCGGTGGCACTACTAGTCCGGCTTCGATGCGCATCGTGATGGTTTCGCCGTCCTCGAGGAGCGTGTAGCTGAGCTCCCCGTAGGGTGTCCTCAAGTTGCGCACCATGACCCCCGGGGCGCGGAGCCACTCCACCGGCACACCGGCGGCGACGACGAGCGAAGCATCCGCCTCGCGCTCATAAGCCAGCATATCGAGGACCGAGCGCAAGAAATCGGATGCCACCCAGCCGTGGGGCAGGTCGCCGAGGAAGTGCGGCGCGCGCTCGTCGCGCCACACCACCTCGGGCCACTGCCGCCAGGCCGGCGGGCGCTGCGAGTCCAGGAAGAAGGGCAGCAGGGCGGCGGCACGCTCGCGCCAGCCGAGGCGCACGAAGGCGCCGATGTTGCGCACCTCGTAGGGTGTGAAGGCGTCCCACGGTTCGCCGTTCAGGCGAGCGCGGAAGTTACTTTCGTACTCTTCGAAGGTGCGGCGGAGCGCCGCTTCCGGAACGAGACGCTGCCCTTGCACGGGCGAGAGCAGGATCGTCGTCGAGGTGGCGTCGAAGTCGCCCAGATCGGCGCAGCCCGGGACGAAATCGATGCCGTGGTGCACGAGCGCCGCGCGTACCGAGGCCGCCACGTCGCTCTCGAACTGGTCGCGTCGCGCCGTCAGGCGCTTGGCCTCGGCCGTTCGCCCCAACGTTTTCGCGAGGAAGACGACGTCGCGCCAACCGCGCACCGCCCAGAAGTCATCCCAGTAGGAGTGCATCGGCTTCGCCGAGTAACCTTCGTGGCTGATGGACGGCGGCAGGAGACCGAAAAACTGCCTGTTCTCTGGCGTGCGATAGGCAGCGGTCCGGCGTAGCTGGCGCAGCGAATCGAGGTACGCGGCGCCGGATTGGACGCGGGGCCAGAGACGCTCGGCAAGGGCCCGATCCCCGGTGTAGCGGTAGACCTCGGCCACGAGGAAGAGGAACTCCCCGGTGCTGTCGTGCTCGGGCGTGGGGTCGGCGCCACGCGCGTCCACGACGCAGGGCACCTTGCCGTTGGCGTATTGATGCGTCGCGAACCATTCTAGGAAGTCGCGCGCCGCGTCGGCGTGGCCGAGCCGGAGGAGCGCCGACGAGGTGAGGGCGCCGTCACGGATCCAAGAGCGGGCATAGGCCCGTGTGCCCGGCTGCAGGGCCGGGCCGGCGCGATTCACCAGGATCCAGCCGAGCTGCGCGCGGAGCGATTGGTTCACCGCCGGATCGGGAACCTCGATCACCGTGCGGCCGAGAAGCTCGCGCCATGCGGCGCGATTCCTTTCGTACTGCTCCGCGACCCATGCCGCCGACGCTACTCGGTCCGCGGCGAGGCGCGACACATCCTCGGCGTCGAGGAGTGGCGCCGCATCGGGGTACAACGGCACGAGAAGGCTCGTCTCCCGTTCTTCTCCAGGAGCGAGATCGAGGAGGAAAGCGAAGGCGCCGGAGGCGGCTTCGAAGTCGTCCACCACTGTGGGCGAAGCGGGCAGCCGTCCGGCGTGCAGGTAATCGGCGACGATGTCGCCGCCGTCGAAGTGCACCGCCCCGGAACCCGAGGGACGCGTGAGGGCGAACACCTGGCGCTCCTCGTTCACCGTGACACGCTCGCCGGCGAAGGCGAGGGAACGGATGGGTGCCACGCCACCCGCGAGGTTGAGAAGCTGCGAGGGCGGATTCACCTGGAACGGACGCAGTGCCAGGAAGAGCGTCACCCGGGAGGGCTTGCCGCCGAGGTTGCGCACGCGGTAGCGCACGACGACGGCGCTCTCTCCCGGCTCACCCGTGCCGAAGGCTTTCACTTCCAGAGCGAGATCCCCGGCGCGCCAGCGCACCGAGGGCATGGGCAAGGCGTCCTCTTCCAGGGCGGTCTCGATCGCCGCGTCCGCCCAGGTGACGAGCCGCCCCCCGTGCCAGAGGAAAGGTTCGATGGAGAAAGCCCCACGCCCGGTCTCGAGGGCGCCATCTTCGCCGAGGAGGGCCTCGCGCTCATCGCGGTCGATGCCGACGACGGACCAGTAGACCTGCTCCCCGCTCATGCCGCGCGGAAAGGTCCCGCGCCGCGCCGAGCGCGCCAGGAGCGAGAAGAAGTCCGCCCGCGTCGCCGCCCACTCCAGAGGTTGCAAGGCGATCTCGCGCAGCGCCGTGCGCTTTTGCGCGCCGCGCCGGATCTGCAAGCGCAGGTACCGCGACTCCGACTCGGGAAGGTAGAGAAGGTCGCGGCCGCCGTTGCCGCCGCGCACGGAACGCAGCGTGCGCCAGGTCGCTCCATCCTGGGAGTCCTCGAGGTCGTAATCGACAGCATGTCGCCCTGCTTGCCAATCGAGGACGAGACCGCCGTATTCGCGGCTCGTTTGCAGATCGAGCCTGAGCCACGGGCTCTTGTCCCGTGACGCAGCTTCCCAATCCGTGCCGAGATCGCCATCGATGGCGTGCTCGGCCTCATGGCCACGCAACTGCGACGACGCGCTGGCGACAGGCGTCGGCGGCGTCGCCCCGGGCGGCGGCAGCTCGCGGAGCTCGAGCTCGTCGATCCAAACCGTGCCCCGCCCGCCACTCCCAGCAGTGATGGCGAACTCGAGAGCCGCCACGTGACGGATCTCACCACCCCCGAGGGGCCCCCAGGCGAAGCCGATGTGCCGCTTCTTGATGGTGAATGTCTCCCACTCGGCCGGGAAACGGACGTCACGCCGCACGCACCACCAGACATTGTCGCCGCTCGCATCGACGAGCTTGAACTCCAGGTGGTTGGAGGGCGCGGCACCGCGCAAGCGGAAGGTGAAGGCGTAGTTCTCGGGCAGATCGAGTTCGAGTTGCCGCCGCGCGACGGCGTAGCCGCCGCCGCCGTGGAAATCGAAGTCGAGACGCAGACAGCGTCCGCGCTCGCCGGCGTCGGAGCCGAGCGCGAGATCGACGCCATCGGCTGGGTGGGCCGACCAGGCCCCGGCGGACTCGAATCCATCCAGGAGGACCGATGCGGGCCCCGGAGTTCCGACTGCCTCTCGCGGTGTTTCGATGTCCGGGCCGGCGAGCGCCCTGGGTGGCTCCAGTGGCTCGGCAGCCGCAAGCGCCGTCACGCCAACACTTAGGGCGAGCCACGAAGCTGAAGCCCGCCTGCGACGGAGCATCATGACCTTCGCCTCAACCTTTGACGCTCCCCGCCAGGATGCCGCGCACGTAAGCGCGCTGGAAGAGCAGGAACACCACCATCGCCGGAAGGATGGTCAGCACCGAACCGGCCATCATCAGCTCCGTGTCCTGGACGTGCTCGCCTACCAGGTTCGCCAGCGCCACGGGCAGCGTGTAGTTGCGTGCGTCGCTCAACACGATGAGGGGCCACATGAAATCGTTCCAGGCGGAGAGGAAGGTGAAGGCCGCCAGCGTCACCAGAATGGGCTGGATGACGGGGACGACGATACGAGTGAAGAGCTGAAACTCCCCGGCGCCGTCCACGCGAGCCGCGTGCAGGAGATCGTCGGGCACGCCGACGACATACTGCCGGACCATGAAGATGCCGAAGACGCTGGCCAGATACGGCACGACGACGCCGGCGTAGGTGTTGACGACGCCCATCTCGCGCAGCAGCAGGAAGAGCGGCAGCATCCCCACCTGCGCCGGGATGACGAGGGCCAGAGTCAGGCCGCGGAAGAGACGTTCGCGCCCAGGGAACACCAGCTTGGCGAAGGCATAACCGGCGAGCCCATTGAAAACGACGGAGAGCAGCGTTCCCGTCACCGTGACGATCGCGCTGTTGAGGAAATTCCACGCCAGATCGAGCCGGGTGAGGATGGTCACGTAGTGCTCGAAGGTCACCCGCCGGGGCAGGAAGGGCGGCGGGAAGCTGTTGGCGTCCCCCGCCGGCATGAGCGAGGCGGAGACCATCCACACGAGCGGCGTCGCTGCGACGGCGGCTCCCAGGAGAATCGCCGTGTGCAGCGCCAGTGATTGCACGGTGCGGCGTTTCATCCCTTGCTCCGTTGCAGGCGCAACTGCACCAACGTCCACGCCAGGGTCACGAGGAAGAGGAGGAAGGCGATGGCCGCGGCTGCGCCCATGCGCCACCAGCGGAAACCCTCTTCGTACATGAGGAGGACGAGACTCGTGGTGCTCCGCAGCGGTCCGCCCTGAGTCATGACGTAGGGCTCGGTGAAGATCTGGAAGGCATTGATCATCGCGGTGACGCCGACGAAGAGGGAGATCGGCGCCAGACCGGGCACGGTCACGTGCCAGAAGCGCTGCCATGCCCCGGCGCCGTCGATGGCTGCCGCCTCGTAGCGCTCTTCCGGGATGTTCTGCAACCCGGCGATGAAGATCAGCATGCTGTAGCCGAAGTTCTTCCACACCGACAGAAAGATGATCCCCGGCATGGACCAGTGCGGATCGCCGAGCCAGTCCACCGGGCCGAGGCCGAACCAGCCGAGGACCAGGTTCAGGAGGCCGTAACGCGGGTGGTAGAGGTAGCGCCAGACGATGGCGACGGCGACGAGCGTGGTCACGACAGGGGCGAAATAGACGGTGCGGAAAAAGGTGCGACCGCGGACGAGCTTCGCGTGCAACAGCAGCGCTGCCCCGAGCGACACCAGCACCAGCAGGGGCCCGCCGGCGAAGGCGAAGTACAAGGTGTTGCGCAGCGCGTTCCAGAAGGCCTGGCCTGCCAAGGTGGCGCCATAGTTGTGCAGACCGACGAAACGCACCACCTCCGGCGTGCCGAGGGCGTAGAGGTCGAAGTCCGTGAGGCTGAGCAACAGGCCCGCCAGCACGGGGACGAAGAAGAAGACGCCGATGAGGAGCACCGCCGGGCTGACGAAGGCCCAGCCGACGCGCGCTTGCTGCCGTTGCAGTGCCGTGCTCATCGTGAGCCTCCTTGCACGCCCGCAGCCAACCGTCGGCGTTCCAGCAGCCAGCGCCTTTTTTCCAGCAGCCGATCCACGTCGCCGTCGAGGAGCGCGAGGACCGAATCGGCGGGAACGCCGCCGCGCACGGCGAGCTCGGCCCGCTCTTGCAGGCGCGTGGCGATGAGCTCCCACTCCGGGATCTTGGGTGTCGGTACCACGTGGCGGAGCTGGGCGCCGAAGGCCCGCAGCTCGCGATCCGCGGCCAGCGCGGTATCACCCCAAGCATCGACGCGCGCCGGTAGATTGCCGGTCAGCTGGTAGAAGCGCAGCTGCTGCTCGTGACGCGAAAGAAACTCGACGAGTTTCCAAGCGGCGTCGTGTTGTCGCGAGTTGCGGAAGAGCACCAAGCTCGAACCACCGGCGAACGACACCCCCGGCCCCTCCGGCCCCGGGAGCGGCGCCGTCGCCCACGTTCCTTGCGCCGCCGGTGGCAAGCGCCGGCGGAACTCCCCCAGATTCCACGGGCCGGTGATGTACATCGAGAAGTAGCCGCGCTCGAACTCCTGATAGAGGTTGGCGATCTCCACATTGGTCACCGGCGGCGCCAGACCGCTGCGGAAGAGGTCGACGTAGAAGGCGAAAGCGCGGCGGAAGGCGGGTTGCGAGAAGGCGCCGCGCGTGGCGCCTTCGGCGAGGAGCGGCGAACCGCACTGCAGACCGAGCAGCGCCACCGGCAGCCATTCGTTGATCGGCAGGAACACGACGAAGCGGTTCCGGCCCACGACCTGCTTCGTCGCCACCATGGCGGCGCGCCATGCGCTCCAGGTGGAGGGCATCGAGTCGTAACCGGCTTGCGCCAGGATGTCGCGCCGATAGAAGAGGACGCGGGTGTCCACGTACCACGGCACGCCGAAGACCGCGCCGTCGATTCGATTGGTATCCCAGATCCCGGCGAAGAAGGCGGTGGAGTCCAGCGCCGCCGAGCGAGCGAGCAGGCCGTCGAGCGGCTGCAGCGCCTGCAGCGCCACGAACTCGGCGATCCAGGTGTTGCCGAGCTGCGCCAGATCCGGAGTCGAGCGGCCCACGTGGGCGGTGAGGAGCTTCTCGTGCGCTGCGGTCCAGGGGATCTGCTGCACCAGCACCCGGACGCCGGGTTGCTCGGCCTCGAAGCCGCGCACCAGCTCCTGCACCACTTCGCCCTCGCGACCCATGGCCCAGAAGCGCAAGGTCACCGGCGCGGTGCCGCCACCACCGTCGCAACCGCCGAGCGCCGGAAGGAGGATCGCGCCCCACAGGCAGGCCACGGCTCGCGACGCGCCGGGTTTCATCGCCCCTCCGGGAGCGCGTCCAGCCAGCCGCCGCGGAAGCCGGCAGCGCGCAGCCCGCGCACGAGGTGCGCATTGCGGCGCATCGTTTTCCACACCAGCTCGCTCCGATGGTTTTCCAGCATCGCCAGCACCGGGCCCTGGTCGATGCCGAGGTAATCCGTGTCGAACCAACCGAACTCCGGGTCCACCCGACCGTGCTGCACCGGCACCGTGAGCGTGAAGCTCGGGTTGAACGCGTCGAGGAAACCGTAGCGGGTGAAGAGACGCTCGCCGTAGGTGTCGCGCCACCTCTGCAAGGTGGGAATCACGCTCTCCGGGGCGAAGACGATGGAGCCCGCTGCCGCCGCGGGGCACACGGTACCGTCGTCCTGCACCTCGGTGAAGCAAGCGCCACGGGCCCAGTAGGTGTGGAACTCCCGCTTCCGGCCGCTGACAGTGTATTCACCGTTCACCGGGCCGTCGCACGCCGAGAGCCCCCATAGGTCGGCACCATAGCGGGCCCAGCCCTGGGGATTGGCGACGGCGTAGGCACGCTGCGCCAGCACCGCGCGCCGGGAGTTCTCGAAGTAGTCGAGGCCGCGGGCGCGCATGAATGCATCCTGGAGACCGCGCAGGTCCACCCACACCTGGGTGTACTGGTGACCGAAGAGCGGTGCGAAACCCAGATACTCCTGCCCTTGGAAAGAGCCCCAGCGGTACGTCGAGGTCCACTCTTCCCAGGCTTCCGGTTCGACGGCGTGAGCCGGCGAGGCGAGGGCGAGCAGGTAGACGAGCATGGCCTCGTTGTAACCACGCCAGTCGTAGCCGAGAAAGCCCTCTTCCGGCGTCCAGCCGTGGCCGATGGCCGGCGGGCGCACCTGCGCCCAGCGCCAGTCTGCCCGGGTGTAGAGAGATTCGGCGAGCGCCCGGATCCGCGCTTCCTCGGCGTCCGGGCCATCGAAGTAGGACTGACAGAAGAGCGCTCCGGCCAAGAAGAGCGCCGTGTCCACGGTGGAGAGCTCCACATCTTGGAAGCGATGTCCAGTTTCGGGGTCGAGGAAGTGATAGAAGAAGCCACGATACCCAGTGGCACCGGCGCGCGCCGTGTCTTGTGGCGCCGACCAGAACCATTGCAGCGCGTCGAGCACGCGCCCCCGCGCCGCCTCTCGATCGACGTAGCCGCGTTCCGCGCCGATGGGGTACGCCGTGAGCGCGAAGCCCGTGGCGGCGACGCTGGCGAAGGAACGCGTGGGCCAGCGATCGGGGGTGAGCCCGCGCTGAGGATCGCTCTGCTCCCAGAACCAGCGGAAGGTGCGGGCTTCGAGCGTGTCGAGGAATGCCGCCGTCTCGGAAGCAGCGCCGTCTGCCGCCGGCGGCTCCGGCGGTGGATTGCTCCTGCTGCAACCAGAGAGAAGAACCCCACACCACAGGAGAACGCCACAACCGGTGAGGAAAAAGCGGCCTGTCGTGTCGTCTGCATCGGACACGGCGAACTCTCCCGAGCGCGGCCAGGCGCGAGCGGCGCAGCCTGTGGCGCGTGGCGCGGCCAGTGGCGAGTCGCGCCACCGGCGGCGAGTCGCGCCACCAGCGGCACATGGCGCCCAGCGGCGCACGCGGCGAGCCATGGCGAGCGGCGCCATCATCGGGAAAGCCTTGCTGGAACGCAACCCGCTTCGGACCGAGCGGCGCCATGGAGTATCATGCCGCGGCACCGGCGAGAGAGGACGCGCCATGCCCGTGCTGCGGCTCGAGGGCATCGAGAAGGTTTTTCCCGGGAACCAAGTGGCCGTGGCCGGCGTGGATCTCGAGGTCACCGACGGCGAGATGCTCGTCCTCCTCGGACCGTCGGGTTGCGGCAAGAGCACGCTGCTTCGCATCGTGGCCGGTATCGAATCGCCGAGCCGCGGCCGCGTCTTCCTCGACGACCGGGAAGTGACCGAGCTGCCGCCGCAGCGTCGCGACGTCGCCATGGTCTTCCAGAACTACGCGCTCTACCCGCACATGAACGTACGCGACAACCTGGGTTTCGGCCTCAAGATGCGCGGCACGGCCAAGGACGCCGTGGCCCGGCGCGTGGGGGCGGTGGCCGACAGCCTCGGCATCGCCGCGCTCCTCGACCGCAAGCCGGCGCAGCTCTCCGGCGGGCAGCGCCAGCGCGTTGCTCTGGGCCGGGCCATCGCCCGGGACGCCAAGGTTTTCCTCCTGGACGAACCTCTCTCCAACCTGGACGTGCAGCTGCGAGTGCACACGCGGACGGAAATCGCCCGGCTGCATCGCGAGATGCACGTTCCCATGCTCTACGTCACCCACGATCAAGAGGAGGCGATGACCCTCGGCGACCGCATCGCGGTCATGAACGCCGGGCGCATCTTGCAGCTCGGCACGCCGCTCGACATCTACCGCCGGCCGGCGACGCAGTTCGTCGCTCGCTTCGTCGGCTCGCCGCGCATGAATCTCCTGCCCGGAACGCTGGTGTGGCCGCAGAGCGGAGCGGCGCGGCTCGAACTGCACGGCGCCATGGTCGAACTGCAGGCGGCGCCGTCGCCGCTGGCGCCGCCGACCCGGCAGGACGTGATCGTGGGCATTCGTCCCGAGGACATGGAGGTCCGCGACACTTCCGGCGCCGACCTCCGCGCCCGCGTCGATGTCATCGAACCCCTCGGACGCGAGACGCTGCTCCACCTCGTTCTCGACACCCCTACCGACGAACCGCTACGGGTCCTGGCGCCGGGCCAGGTCGCTTGGGTCCCCGGCGCGGCGGTAGGTGTACGCTTCCAGCGCCAGCGTTTCCACTTCTTCGACCCCGAGACCCAGATGCAGCTGCCCCCCGGAAGTCCCGCCTGACGTCGTTGGCCTATACTGCGCTGCGGGCGCCGCTCTACGCGCTCAGCCGCAGGAGGTGCCACAGTGACCTACACTGCCAAGAACTTCGAGTCTCTGCTCGGGTCGCCCGGCTTTAGCGAGCCCTTGCTCCGCAACCACTTCGCCCTTTACCAGGGCTATGTCGCCAACACCAACACGCTGGCCGAGATGCTCGGCGCCCTGATCGAGGCCGGCCGCACGGCGACGCCGGAATACGCCGAGCTGAAGCGGCGCTTCGGTTGGGAATGGAACGGCATGCGCCTCCACGAGCTCTACTTCGGGAACTTGACCCGGCGCCCCGAGCCCTTGCGCGAGGAGACGCCGCTGGCCCGCAAGCTGAGTCAGGAATTCGGCTCCCTCGCACGCTGGGAGCAGGATTTCCGCTCCACCGGCTCGATGCGCGGCGTCGGCTGGGTGCTCTTGGTCCACGAGCGCAGCGGCGGTCGTCTCTTCAACACCTGGATCGACGAGCACGATGCCGGCCACCTGGCCGGAGCCGAACCTCTCCTGGTCATGGATGTGTTCGAGCACGCCTTCATGCTGGACTACGGCTTGAAGCGCGCGGACTATATCGAGTCGTTCTTCCGGGCCATCCATTGGGCCGAGGTGGCCGCGAGGTTCTGAGTCGCTCCGGAGTGGATGGCTCGAGCGAGTGGATGGGTGCGGAAGAGCAGGCCCGCTGAAGAAGCACTGGGGGCACAACGCGCATGCGCCGCTTGACAGTGGTCGTCAGCATCTGGCTGCTCGCCTCCACCGAGGTCGCCCAGGCACCGGTCGCCTGGGCGCAGCTGCTCCCGGCACCGCAAGATACGGCGGAGCCGCCAGCCGCCGCAGCGCTGGCGCCCCGCCCGATCCCACCGGGTCTCATTTCCGCCAAGTCCGATGAAACGGCTGCTGTGCTCCGCTCCATGGCGGAACGCCACGGCCCCGACCCGGCTCTCGAACAGATCCGCAGCGCCTTGCCCGGCATTCTCGGTCGGGCGGAAAAGCTGCTCGGCGATACGGAAAACCGTCTCGGGCAGCAAGCTCCGCCCCGAGCCATGGAGGAATTGGAGCGGCGGCTCCTCGATCTGCGAGCGCCCCTTTTTCTCTGGCGCGCCAAGCTGCAACGCCAAGCTCATGGTCTCGATCGGGATCTGCAGACCTTGACCGACCTGCGCGGACCGTGGGAGGCCACCCTTCAGCTGGCGGATTCGACCCTGGCGGCGACCACGGTCGCCCAGGAGGCAGTGACCTCCATCCGCGCGATGGAGACGCAGTTCGACGAGCGCCGGGCGGAGCTCTTCACCGTGGAGGAACAGGTCCGCCACGCCCTCGGCATCATCCAAGAGGGTCTGGAGCAGATCGAAACGGCGCGCGAGCGCGCCCGCATGCAGATCACGGCTTTGGACGTGCCACCACTCTGGTCCGCCCTGCTGCATCCCCTCGGGAGCGAGCGTCAGGTGGCGCAGCTGCGCGCCGCATGGCAAGACGGAAAAGGGCAGGCGCGGGAGTTCGTCCGCGCCTCACGCAACGCGCTCGTCGCCAGCGGTGTTTTCTTCCTCGTCGCGCTCGTAGGTTCGGTGCGTCTCGGACGGGGACTGCGCCGGCGCACCACCCCGGAGCCGGAGCTCGAGGCTGCAGCCCGCATCCTGACGCGCCCGGTCTCGGCCGCGGTGATCGCCTCGGTGCTCCTGGTGACGATCATGATCCCGCGGGTGCCCGCCATCGTTTCCGACTTCGCCAGCATCCTACTCTTCGTCCCGCTCTTCCGTGTGCTGCCCCACAACCTGACGCAACGGCGCCGCCTCCTCGCCGCACTCGTCGCCGCCCACGTGCTCGGCGTCGCCTCCGAGAACGTGGTCTACCTGTCACCCCTGCAACAGTTGATGCTCCTCGTGCAGGGCCTCGTGGCGTTCTGGGCCTTCTTGTTCCTGGTGCGGCAGCGACCGGCCACCCGCCCCACCGCGACCTTCGCCCGCCTCCAGCGCGGCCTGCAGTGGCTCGCCCTGATCCTGGCCGGCGGAGCGGCGGTGGCGGACATCGTGGGCAACGTCTCTCTCGCCGCCGTGGTCTTGCGCGCGGTCACGCTCTCCGCCTACCTCGGCCTGGCCTTCTACATCACCTATCACGTGCTCCAGGGCGTGGTGTGGGCCATGCTGCGCCACTCTTTCCTGCGTCACTCGCTCCTGGTACGCCAGCACGAGGGGCTCCTGCGCCGGCGCACGCTCCTGCTGCTGCGTCTCGCCCTCGTCTACATCTGGTGCAAGACTGCCCTGCAGATCCTGCTGCTCTGGAACGTCGTGGCGACGGGGACGCGCCGGATCCTGGCCGCCCAGGCGCACTTCGGCGAGGTCGCCTTCTCCCTCGGCGACGCTCTCAGCTTGATCGTGACCATCTGGGCTTCCTTCCTGCTTTCCCGCCTCCTGCGCTTTTTCCTCGAAGGCGAGATCTACACGCGGCTCTCCCTGCCCCGGGGCTTGCCCAACGCTTTTTCCACCGGCCTGCACTACCTCATCTTGCTGTGCGGCTTCTTCCTCGCCGTGGCAGCCACGGGCGTCGAGCTCAGCAAGTTCACCATCATCGTCAGCGCCTTCAGCGTAGGGATAGGCTTCGGCCTGCAGAATGTGATCAACAACTTCGTCTCCGGTTTGATCCTCATGATCGAGCGGCCCATCATGCCCGGAGACTCGGTGCAGATCGGCCAGACCCTGGGCGAGGTGAAGCGCATCGGCATGCGTTCGAGTACGGTGCGCACCCCGGACGGAGCCGAGGTGATCGTGCCCAACGCCCATCTGATCGCCACGGAGGTGATCAACTGGACCCTCTCGGACCGCCTGCGTCGGATCGACCTGTCCGTGGGAGTGGAATACGGCAGCGATCCCCAAGAGGTTCTGGACCTGCTGGTGGCCACCGGCGCGCGGCATCCGGAGGTGCTGGCGCAGCCGGAGCCTTCGGCGCTCTTCCTCGCCTTTGGCGAGAGTTCCCTCGATGTTCAGTTGCGTGTGTGGACGGCGAACATCGACCAGTGGATGCGCATCAAGAGCGAGATCGCCCTGGCAGTGTACGGTGCGCTGCAAGAGGCAGGCATCGGCATCCCCTTCCCGCAGCGCGAGGTGCTCTTGAAGTCGGCGCCCGATGGAACGGCCGAAGGGCCGGCGCCGCGGGAAGCGCGGGAGCGGGCGCCTCGGGAGACCTAGTGACTCCCGGCCCTCCCGTGGCTTGCCGTAGCCCAGCCCGCGCTTGGCCCCGGCGCCGCTTGCCTCGACACCCTGCTTTCCGCTAGCTTCCTGGCCCGTTTCCCCTGACGAGCGAGGCACGATGGCCGGCGAATACATCTTCACCATGAAGGACCTCCGCAAGGTGGTCCCACCGAAGGTCGAGATCCTCAAGGGGATCTGGCTCTCCTTCTTCTGGGGCGCCAAGATCGGCGTCCTCGGCCCGAACGGAGCGGGCAAGAGCACGCTGCTCCGTATCATGGCCGGCCTGGACGAGCAGTTCACCGGCGAGGCCTTCCCGGCCAAGACCGCCAAGGTCGGCTTCCTGCCGCAGGAACCGCAGCTCGATCCCGCGAAGAGCGTGCGCGGCAACATCGAAGAAGCAGTGGCGGAGACGCGTGCACTCCTCGACCGCTTCGAGCAGATCAGCTCCCGCTTCTCCGAGCCCCTCGAAGCCGACGAGATGGAGAAGCTCCTGGAGGAACAGGGTCGGGTGCAGGACCGCATCGAGGCAGTGAATGCCTGGGAACTGGACCATCACGTGGAGATCGCCATGGAGGCGCTGCGCTGCCCGCCCGCCGACGCCGACGTACGCACCCTCTCCGGCGGCGAACGCCGCCGCGTCGCCCTCTGCCGGCTGCTCCTGCAGCGCCCCGATCTGCTGCTCCTCGACGAACCGACGAACCACCTGGACGCCGAATCCGTCGCCTGGCTCGAGCGCTTCTTGCGCGAGTACCCCGGCACGGTGGTCGCCGTCACCCACGACCGCTACTTCCTCGACAAGGTCGCGGGCTGGATCCTGGAGCTCGACCGTGGTGAAGGCATTCCCTGGGAAGGCAACTACTCCTCGTGGCTCGACCAGAAGCTGCGCGTGCTCACGCAGAAGGACAAGCCTTCGGCAGGCAGGGCGCGAACGCTGCAGCACGAGCTCGAGTGGATGCAAATGACACCGCACCTGCGCAAGAACCACAGCCGCCAGCGCATCGCCTCTTACGAGCGCCTGCTCGCCGCCGACGCCGAGTCTCGCCGCGAGACCGACGAGATCTACATTCCAGCCGGCCCGCGCCTGGGCGACGTGGTCATCCAAGCGCAAGGGCTACGCAAGGCGTACGGCGACAATCTCCTCTTCGACGGCCTCGATTTCAGCCTGCCCCCGGGGGGCATCGTCGGCATCATCGGTCCCAACGGCGCCGGCAAGACCACGCTCTTTCGACTGATCACGGGTCAGGAGGAGCCCGACGCGGGCACGCTGCGCGTCGGCGAAACGGTCACCCTGGCGCACGTGGACCAGGTGCGCGACGGCCTGAACGGCCAGAAGACGGTGTTCGAGGAAATCTCCGGCGGGCTCGATCAGCTCCAGGTGGGAAAGCGCAGCATGCCGTCGCGTGCCTACGTCGGCCAGTTCAACTTCAAGGGGACGGAACAACAGAAGCGGGTGGCGACGCTCTCCGGGGGCGAACGCAACCGGCTGCACCTGGCGAAGATGCTGATGACGGGAGCGAACGTGCTGCTCCTCGACGAACCCACCAACGACCTCGACGTGGACACGCTGCGGGCGCTGGAGTCGGCGCTCCTCGACTTCGCCGGCTGCGCCGTCGTCATCAGCCACGACCGTTGGTTCCTCGACCGGATCGCCACCCACATCCTGGCCTTCGAGGGCGACAGCAAGGTCGTCTGGTTCGAAGGCAACTACCAGGACTACGAGGCTGCTCGCCGCGCCCGCCTGGGTCACGACGCCGAGCAGCCCCACCGGATCCGCTACCGCAAGCTGACGCGGAACTGAAAAGCCCGCCGGCGCTCCCTCTCGCGCACCACTAAGTTCGCCGTTCGGCCCGGGTCCGAGCTTCCCGCGCCAGGCGGCGCGCTGTGCGCAGCGGTTCCGGCGTGCGCTCCCGGCCGAGGCAAGCGCGGACCACAGCGAGCGCCGTCTCCGGGTCGGTGCGCCAGGCTGCGTGCACGGCGAGCGGGCGGACGCCACGACGGACGCGCAGCCACCAGCCGACCACTACTTCCTCGAGGAGAAAGGGTGTCACGGCGCCGGCCTCATCCGGAGGCGGTGGGCCAGCCGCCACGAGTAGGCGGTTCGTGACCCCGACGCTCGGGATGCCGAGTCGCGCGCCCAGGTGGAGCGCGAGTCCGGCACGGCGTGGGTGGTCGCGCCCGGTGGCGTCCACGAGGAGCAGTCCCGGAAGTTGCGGCAATGCAAAGAGCGCCGCCTCGTGCAGCGTTCCTTCGCGGAGCGCCAGATGTCCCGGCGCGTAGGCCGCAGGAGCGCGCCCCTGCGCCACCGCCGACGCCACGAACTCCCTGGCCGCGAAGAGGGCGGCCGCGGCCCAGCCGGCATCGCCTGCCGCACCGGGTCCCGAACCGCCGCGGCCGAAGCAGACGAAGGAAGCGCCGATGGGCGGCAGCGGTCCGCCGGTACGACCGCCCCGACCGAGGTTCTCGGGGCGCCAGAGCGGCGCCGCGGTCGCAGCCAGTCGGCGCTGCTCCTCTTCGAGCGCGGCGAGAGTGCGGGGCCAGGGCTCGAGGTCTTGTGTCTCGTTCACCCCGCACCTCTTTCCCTGGATCACTCTTTCGAAGCAACTCGATTCTCGCACAAAACCATCGGGCCAAATCACCCAAGCCAAAGCCGTGCGCCCGGTGGAGTTCATTGCAATGCAGGACATCGTGTCGCGAACACTCCGGGTGTTGTGAACCTTCATCGGGAACATTTAAACTTCTTCCATTGACTCGATCCTCGAAGGCCGGGACCCGCCGCTCGGAGTCGTCCCATTCGCCTCTGCACCCGTTACCGGAGGGCCGCTAGGTCGCCAGGTTCCAACCATGAGACCGCGGCATCGAACAACATGCTGACACCATTTGCTGGATCCCGAGCCCTACGGGAGACGCCACGGGCCTGGCAGCTCGCGGGGCGCATTGCGTTCGCCTTCTTGGCTCTCGTCTGCCTTACCACTTCGCCTCTCTGGTCGACCGTCCCCTCCGGCACTGATTGGGTCGAGGCCAATGAACCGATCATCTTTTCGGTGGTCGGCGACGTGCCCTACGGCACCAACGAGATCCCCGAGTTCCAACAGCAGATCGACCAGCACGATCTCTACAGCCCCTCCGAGTTCCTCACCCACGTGGGCGACATCAAGTCGGGGAGCGAGGCGTGCACGGCGGATCGTTACAGCGTCGTCGCCGACATCCTGAAGTCTTCGCAAGTGCCATGCTACATCGTTCCCGGGGACAACGAGACGACGGACTGCAGCAACCCGAGCACGGGAATGTCCTTGTGGAACCAGTACTTCCTGCGTATCGACCAGAACTGGCCGTGCTCTCCCACCACCGAGCGCCAGAGCGGTCGCCAGGAGAACTTCGCCTTCGTGCGCAAGGGAATGTTGTTCGTCGGTATCAACCTGGTGGGTGGCTCGAACAGCACGAGCATCATGGAAGACGATGCCGACTGGGTGGTGCTGCAGCTGCAATCGAAGGCCTCGCAGGTGCGCGGTGCGGTCATCTTCTCTCAGGCCGGCCCGGGAAGCAATCACAGCACCTTCTTCAACCCCTTCGTCACCGCGGCACAGAGCTTCGGCAAGCCGATCCTCTTCATCCACGGCGACGGGCACAGCTGGATCCAGGATCACCCCTTCTCCGCCTCGAACATCCTCCGGGTGCAGGTGGAGAACGGCGCCAGCGAGCAGCCGTTGCAGGTGACAGCGACGCTGGACAACCAGAACCTGTTCCAGCTCAAGCGCAATCCGTGGGCGAACAACCCGACGCCGGTGACACGGCCACCTTGCGGCACGGCGACGCCGACCCTCACCATCGCCGACAGCAGCGTCCTCGAAGGCAGCTCGGGGACGACGACCATGCTCTTCAACGTGACTCTGGCGAATCCCAACGGCAGTACCGTCACGGTGCAATACGCCACCGCCAACGGCACCGCCACTGCAGGTTCGGACTACACGGCCACCTCCGGTTCACTCAGCTTCAGCGGCTCGACGACCTCCCGCACCATTTCGGTGTCGGTGACCGGCGACCTGACCGCCGAGCCCGACGAGACCTTCTTCGTCGACCTCTCGAATCCTTCGAACGCGACCCTGGGGGATTCCCGCGCCCAGGGCACGATCCGCACCGATGACGGCAACCGGGTGCCCACGGCGCGAAGCGACGATTACGCCACCAACGAGGATGTCGTCCTCAACGTGTCTGCGCCCGGCGTCCT
Organism: Candidatus Krumholzibacteriia bacterium; assembly: GCA_035649275.1. NCBI lineage: Bacteria > Candidatus Krumholzibacteriota > Candidatus Krumholzibacteriia > Candidatus Krumholzibacteriia bacterium. The sequence goes on along the minus strand of DASRJW010000083.1, from coordinate 7,437 downwards.
CGGCAACGATAGCGATCCCGATGGGGACCCGCTCACGGCGTCGATCCAGTCGACCACGTCGTTCGGCACCTTGAATCTGTCCGCGAATGGCAGCTTCACCTACACGCCGAGCGCTAACTTCTCCGGCAGCGACGAGTTCACCTATGTGGCGAGCGATGGACGTGGCGGGACGGCCACTGCCGCCGTGACCCTCAGCATCAACCCGGTGAACGACGCGCCGGTGGCGAGCGGGGAAACCTACACCACACCGGTGGGCACCCCTCTGGTGGTCGCGGCTCCCGGCCTGCTCGGCAACGACGCCGACGTGGACGGGGACGAGCTCACGATCCAGCTGATCAGCTGGCCGCAGTTCGGCAGCCTGGTGCTCGGCGCCAACGGTTCCTTCACCTACACGCCGGTGGCGGCCTTCGACGGCGTCGACAGCTTCACCTATCGCGTGCGCGACGCTGCGACGTCGAGCAACACGGTGACCACGAGCATCGGTGTGGGTGGGCCGGTCTCCACGACCTTCAACCCCCTCGCCGACACCTACGTGAGTTCCTTCAAGCCGTCGAACAACTACGGCACCGCGAGCGAGCTGCGCGTCCGGGCCGGGAGCCGCAACGAACGGCCCTATCTGCGCTTCCAGGTGACGGGCTTCCGTGCCGTCCGCGCCGCGCACCTGCGTCTGTGGGTCACCGATAGCAGCCCACAGGGCGGCGGCGTCTACTCGGTGGCCAACACCTACAACGGCACCACCACGACGTGGACCGAAACCGGACTCTTCTGGAACAATGCCCCCGCCCTCCCCGCCTCGCCCCGCGCCTCCTTCGGCGCGGTGAACTCCGGGACCTGGGTGGAGCTCGACCTGACCTCCGCCATCCCTGGCGACGGCACCTACTGCTTTGCGATCGCCAGTACCTCCACCGACGTGGCGCGCTACACCTCCCGGGAGGGCACGAACAAGCCGCAGCTCGTCATCGAACGCGGCAACGTGACCGGTGTCCCGGGGAATCAGCAACCGACGGCGAACACCGACAGCTACAACGCCACGGAAGACGTGGCGCTCGTCATCGCGGCCCCCGGCGTACTGGGGAACGATAGCGATCCGGATGGCGACGCGCTCGTCGTCACCGAGGCGGGAAGCGCCGCTCACGGCAGCGTCTCCGTGCAGACCGATGGCGGTTTCACCTACACGCCGGCAGCGAACTACAGCGGTTCCGACAGCTTCACCTACACCGTGAGCGACAACCGAGGCGGCGGCGCCGTCGGCAACGTCACCCTCGCGGTGGCAGCAGTGAACGATGCTCCGGTGGCCACGGCCGACACCTACAACGTGACCAGCGGTGGGGTGCTCAGCATTGCCGCCCCCGGCGTGCTCGCCAACGACAGCGATGTGGAGGGCAGCGCGCTCTCGGCCGTGCAAGTCACAGGTCCCGGACATGGCACGCTCACGCTCAACGCCAACGGCTCCTTCACCTACACACCCGCCGGCAACTACTCCGGCCCCGACAGCTTCACCTACCGAGCCAGCGACGGGAGCGCCACGAGCACCGTCACCACGGTGAGCATCACGGTGGGATCGCCCGCCGGCCCGGTGACCTTCGTCGAGGCCCAGAGCGGCGGCGCCGCGGCCAGCGCGACGGTCAGCACCGCAGCAGGCCTGGGTGGAGCTCCCGGCGATCTCTATCTCGCGGGCGTGGCTGCGAAGGGGCTCCGCACGGTGACGAACGTGAGCGGCCTCGGCCTCACCTGGACGCGCGTGCGGGCCCAGTGCGGCGGGCGGAGCCAGACCATGGTCGAGCTCTGGATGGCCCGTGGCACTCCGAGCCCCGGTATCGTCACCGCGACGCTGTCCTCGGCGCCGGACAACGCGGTCATCACCGTGGCGCGCTATGCGAACAGCCACGCTACGAACCCCCTGGGCAACGTGGTCTCCGGGAACACCAATGGGGTCTCGGGGACGTGCGCCAACGGCATTGACGGCTCGAGCTTCAGCTTCCCCCTCACGACGCAAGGCGGCGTGGTCTTCGGCTGCACGGCGCAACGTAGCCACTCGCTCGTCCCGGGTAGTGGCTGGACGCAACGCGCCGACAGTCGTTCGGGAACGAGCGGCACGGCAGCCTCGCTGACCTGCGTCGAGAAGGCTTCGACAGCGGGGACGACGACCTTCGACGGCACCTTCACGGGCGTCACCGACTGGGCGGCTGCCGCGGTGGAGATCCGCCCGAACGGTGCTTCGACCAAGGCGATCGCCGCAGGCCCCAGCGAGCCGGAAACCGAGGTCGCGATCACCCTGGACCGCGTCTTCCCCAACCCGGCGCGGCACTCGGCGACGATCGCCTACGAGCTGCCCTCGCCGGCGCTGGTGGAAGTTCTGATCTTCAACGCCCGCGGCCAGCGCGTGCGCCAGCTCCAGAACGGCCTGCAGACTGCCGGGCGGTACATGCTGCACTGGGACACCCGCGACAACGCCGGCGTCCCCGTACCGGCGGGGATCTACTTCGTGCGTGCGGACTTCGGCTACCGGATGCTGAAGCAGAAGCTCGTCGTTCAACGCTGAGCCACGGATCTCACCTGGGTGGGCGCTGCGAGACCATCGCAGTGCCGCCCAGGGGGCCGTTCGCGCCGCGCTGGTTCTTGTCGTTCACCCTTCGAACGGTTCTTGCCCGCAAGCGCGGCACCTCGTATCTTGTCGCAACGTCGATGACGCGAGGGGGGTGGCCATGGCGCTGGTGCGAGCCGTTCTCGGTGTGACTCTCCTCGCCCTGGCGACGACGGCCCACGCTCTTTCCCCCGCCGAAAAGCTGCGCCGGAACCTCGCCAAGCAGCAGCTGCTACAGAGCTCCGAGTCGGTCGAGCGCTGGTTGGGGCGCGTCGTCGAGGCTGACCCGCGCTACGACCGGGAAGGCGGTACGGAGCCCGGAACGCAGCTCCGGCTCGCTTACCACGGCCTGCAGTATCTCTTGACCGACGCCTTGCGCGAGCAGTTCCTCGGTCTCTCCAGCGATTCGTTGCGTGAGGAGTGGGTGCGCCGCTACTGGGTGCTGCGCGACCCGACGCCGACGACGCCGGAAAACGAGCGCCGCGAGGAACACGAGCAGCGGGTCCTCTTCGCCCGGGAGCACTTCGCCACGGCGTCACCGCCTTACTGGGACGACCGCGGCGCCTTCCTCATCCTCTACGGGCCGCCGGACGGTATGAGCCAGATGCCGGCGGACGTCAGCTACGCTCTCGGCTTGCAGTTCGAGACCTTGTACTGGTTCTACGGCAAGAGCGACCTGGTCGTGCAGTTCGAGCAACGCCCTCCCGGCGGACCTTGGGTCTTCGGGCGCTCGAGCGCCTCCTTCACTTCCCGACCCGAGGTGCAGGCCGCAGCCAGACGAGGCGCGAGCGACTTCTTCAGGGGTTTTGGCCTGTCGTCCACGCACTACAATGAAGATATCCCTACTTTCGCCGATGCCGATCCATTCAACGCGGCAGCAGTGGCAGTCAACCTGGCCGGGGCCCGCGATGTCCTCGAGAATCACCACGAGCGGTTCTTCTTTCCCGGCATGCCGGTGCAATTCCTCTGGTTCGTCTTCGACGCCGACACTTTCCTGCCCGAGAGCGGCAACTCGGCCCTCACGGACGCGGCGACACCGGGAGCCCCATTGCGGCTCGAGGCCCACGTGCAGTTCGTGCTGCGGGATCTGACCTACCAGTGGCAGGACTCGTTGTACGCGGCCCGCTATCGTTTGGAAGGCACGCTCTTCGATGCCGAGCTGCGAGAAGCGGCGCGCGATGCCTACGAGACCGATCTCACCGCCTGGAGATTCGACACGACGGAGCGCTCGAGCCTCTATCCGGGACAATTGAACTTCGGCGCGCCGCCAGGCCGATACCTCCTGGCGCTCCGCCTGCTGGATCTGCGTTCCGGCGACCAGGGCAGCTACACCACCGAGGTGGTGATCCCCGACTTGCGCCGCACCCGGCTGGCGCTTTCCGACATCGAGCTCGCCACGAGCATCGCCCCCGCGGGCGCCTATCGGCTCTCTCGTTTCGCCAAGCGGGACCGCCTGGTGCTGCCGAACCCGATCGGCGCCTACGGGCTCGACAAGCAGGTCACGGCCTATTTCGAGATCTACGGCTTGCAGCTGGACGAGCAGCGCCGTGGACGCTATCGGATCTCCTACCGCATCCTACCTGTGAGTTCGTCCCGCAACGAGCCGCGGCCCGTCGTCACTTCTTCCTTCTTGTCGGAAAGCCAGACGACAGATTGCGCCGAGGAGCTGCGCATCGACGTCGGCGAGCTCGGAGAAGCCGCCTACGAGCTCGTGATCGAAATCCAGGATCTGGTCGGCGGCGCCCACGCCGAGACGCGGACGCCCTTCTCCGCCCTGCGGTTCTGACGAGCGAAGCGCCGACGGCAGGCCCTTTGCAGGATGCTCAGCGCTCCGCAATTGCAGTGCGTCGGCATGGGGCGCAAGGTCACTGGACTGACGCCGTCTGTGCCACAGTCTGCGGTTCGGGCTTCGATTGGGGCGTCGCGGCAACGAGCTGTCGGCAGAGTGAACCCAGGTCCTCGTCTCTCTCACGGATGAGATTCTCCCCGAGCAGACGCAGCGCGTGCAGGTGGGCGCGGTCGGTCTGGTCCATGTCGTCGATGCCTGGCTCGAGACGTGTTTGCAGGCGGTAATAGCGCCGTCGCCCATCCGGACCCCTAGGCAAGAGCTGCTGTAACTGGTAGTCGATGGTGTCGTTGATGCCGTCGAAGACCACGCTCAGGATCGGGTGCGCCCAGCGCACTACACCCCATCCCTTGACCTCTTCGTACGGCAGGCTGCGCGTGAGTTCGCCGGTACCGAGCGACACGACCAGGAAGTCGTCCGCGTCCGGATAGGTGCAGCGAGCCTCGACGTAGCCACACAAAGCAGGGTTGTTCGCGAAAACCCCACCGTCGATGAGAGCGTAGTAATTGTCGCCGTCCGGCGATGCGATCCTCATGGGCTCGAAGTAGGTCGGCGCCGCCGAGGTCGCGCGCGCCACGTGCTTCATGGGGAAATCGTAGTCGGGACGCAGGCGGGCCTTGCGGCTGCGAAAGAACCAGGCAGTGCGGCGCTCGATTTCGTAGCTCGTGATCACCACCTCGGTCAGGGCCTCCTTGAGCCGCGTCGCGCCGAAGTACTGCCCCAGCACGGCCTCGATGCCCCGCGCGGGATATTTTTCCTCCACCAGGTTCCCCAGGGAACGCAGGCGATGCCAGCGGGAGCGCGAGAAAATCTTGCTGCCTTCGGTTACATAGAGCTCGATCAAGGCTTCGGCCGTGTAAGAAGGTGCGGCGCCCGGACCCGGGCGGGTGAGGCCGAGCGCCAGAATCCCGCCCGTCGAAGTTCCCGCGATGATATCGAAAAGCTCGGCGATGCGACGTCCCGTGCGGCGCTCGATCTCCGCCAGCACCATGGCCGGAATGATGCCGCGGATTCCTCCACCGTCGATGGACAGAACCCGAATCAAGTGGGACCCCCGAGAGCGGGCCGGCGTGCGGTTTTCCGCTGCGACATCGATGTCAGGACTTGAAACGAGTGCATGCAACAGGCGTGCCCCAGCAGCGGGGAGCGGCCGGAGTCGCCCTCACGGCTGATGTCGATGCGGCGAGCCCCGAAAGGCCGGCCTACTCGAGGGGCGCTGGAAGCCTCCACTACGCTTTGGGAGCTTCCGATGGCACAAGCGAGGACGCTAGAGGCCGCCGGATCCGAGTGCTCGAGGAGGGCGGGCGCGATTCACCGGCCGGTTCGCGGTTCGCTCGCTCTGTCTTCCTGCGGTGAGATCCTCGTCGTGCAGCGGCGAGTCAGAGAACGAGGACATCAATGCAAGCGGGGGGCGCTGTCGCCCCCCGCTTCGTGTGAACAGGATCGCGGTCAACGAGAAGTGACGGCCGGCTCGCCGATCACCCGGAACTGGGTGCGGCGATTCCGCGCGCGGTTTTCCTTGCTGCTGTTGATGACGAGTGGCTGCGATTCGCCGTAGGCCGCCACGCTCAGCTGCGACGGCGGCACGCCGCGGGAAACCAAGTAGTCCCGCGTGCTCTGGGCCCGACGCTCCGAGAGTACCTGGTTGTAGGCCTCGTCTCCCTGGTCGTCGGCATGCCCCTCGACGACGAGGCGCATCTCGGGGTTGTGCTTCAGATAGGTGGCGATCTCGTCGAGAGCCCGGCGATACTCGCCGTCGATCGAGCTGCTGTCGAAGGCGAAGCGCACCGGCAGGCGCCACACTTCGCCGCTCACCTCGAGGCCGCGCACGGGACAGCCTTCCTTCGTCACCGGCGTCCCCTTCGGCGTGTCGAGACAGCGGTCCTTGTCATCCGAAACGCCGTCCCGGTCCCCGTCGCCGGAGAGCAAGGCGTGGACCACGAGAGCGCGCATCTGCCGCGGATCGGTGAGATCCCAAGCCTGCACCACCTCGCCGCAGCCGCCGGCGTTGACGAGACGCTGCAGCATCGCACTGCCGTCACGGGAAACACCCACCTGCACAGCGTAGATGCAGGCATTCGCCCGCTCGTGCAGGCGCCGCGCCGCGGCGACCGCTTCGTCTCCCATGTCCAGGCCGTCGCTCACGACGAAGACGGCGGTCTCGCCGCTAGCGCTGGCCAGATCACGGCCCGCGGCGTCGAGTGCCGTCGCCAGCGGCGAGTCGCCGTAGGCGCAGCGCACCTCGCCGATCGCTTCCCTCGCCCGGGAGGGCGAGTAGCGCTGGACACCATAGAGGAGGCTCGTCTCGCCCGCGGGATACTGCCGTTCCTGGCCGAAAGCCCGCACGCCGCCGCGATAGTCCAGGGGCGGTATGGCTTGAGCCAGACTCTGCGCCACCGCTCGGGCCACATCGATCTTCGGGAGCTCATGTGTCGACGCGCGCATGGAGTAGGAGCCGTCGACGATGAACTGGAATGCCTCCACCCGTGCCACGTACCCCTCCGTGGAGATGCTCGCAGCCGGAAAGGCCCGTTCCGCGTCGCGAGGAGCGCCCGCGGCGGGCTGGATCATGAGGAGCACGAGGAGCGTCGTGCTCACGAGCACTCGAAGCATGGAGATCCACCCTTCGTAATTCGCTCGCACCCCGACCGAGGGGGGGCGAGCTTCCCAGCACATTCTAGGCAAGGAAGTTGACAGACGAAAGTAGAGGAATGCTCTGCAGGATGCAGCGAAGACTTTGCGGCATTCCAGGCGCTTCGTCGTCTGGAGGTGTTGACGACCTCGCGTCGTACGACTAGCCTTTGCCTGGAATCCACACGGCGTTGGTTGCGACGGAGAATGCGACTCCGCCCGCTCCGGAGAGCGATTTGCCGCCGCGGGCACCGTCAGTGCAATCGATTTGCAATCGAGGAGAGAGGCAATGCCCGTGAAGCCGATTCCCGATGGGTACAGCACCGTCACGCCTTATCTGGTCATGCAGGGGGCGTCGCGTGCACTCGAGTTCTAT
>DASRJW010000082.1 GCA_035649275.1 Candidatus Krumholzibacteriia bacterium | reverse complement strand
AGGTCAGCCTCGCCGGGCCCGGGTTCATCAACTTCCGTCTGCACGCGGGCTCGCTGCACGAGGCGCTGCGCCGGCTCCTGGAAGCGGGGGAACACTACGGGCAGAGCCGCACCGCGGCGGGCGTCCGCCTGCAGCTCGAGTTCGTCAGCGCCAATCCTACCGGCCCGCTCAACGTGGTGAGCGCCCGCGCCGCCGCTTACGGCAGCACGCTGGCGGCGATGCTGCGCTTCTGCGGTGCCGAGGTGCACTGCGAGTTCTACGTCAACGACGCCGGACGTCAGGTGGAACTCCTGGGAGCTTCGGTGCGCGCCCGTTTACTGGAGCGGCGCGGCGAAGCGGCGGATTTCCCTGCCGACGGTTACCACGGCGATTACGTGGGCGAGCTTGCCGCCGCCATGCCGGCGGCGGCGGCGACGGCGGCCCTCGCTTTGCCGGTCGCGGCCTCGCAGTCGGCCTGCGCCGCCTTCGCCGTCGAGCACCTGTTGGCGGCGCAGCAGGCCGACCTGGAGCGCTTCGGGGTGCGCTTCGAACGCTGGTTCCGCGAGAGCGAGCTGCACGCCTCGGGCGCGGTGGCGGAGACCCGCCGGCTCTTGGAAGCGAGCGGGCACACCTACGCGCAGGACGGCGCCGTCTTCTTCCGCAGCACCACCTGGGGTGACGACAAGGACCGGGTGCTGGTGCGTTCCGACGGCACGCCGACCTATTTCCTCGCCGACGCCGCCTATCACCGGGACAAGCACGAGCGCGGCTTCCATCCGGTGGTCGATGTCTGGGGACCGGACCATCACGGGCACGTGGCGCGCATGCAGGCCCTGGCGCGGGCGCTGGGCTACCCGCCGGACTGGCTCGAAGTGATCATCGTCCAGATGGTGCGGCTCTTCGACGCTGGGGAGAGCGTGGTGATGTCGAAGCGCGCCGGTCAGATCGTCACCCTCGCCGACCTGATGGCGGACGTCGGCGCCGACGTGGCCAAGTACTTCTTCCTCATGCGCCAGCAGAGCGCGCACCTGGATTTCGATCTGGATCTGGCGCGGAAGAAGAGCGACGAGAACCCGGTGTATTACGTGCAATACGCCCATGCCCGCATCTGCAGCGTACTGCGCAAGGCCGCCGCCGCCGGTTTGCGCTTGCGAGTTCCCGAAAGGTTCCTCGCCGACGAGCTCGGTCCGGCAGGGTCCGAGGATCCGGCCCCGGAAGCGACGGCGCTCGGGCGGCTGGAGACGGAGGCCGAGCAGGCCTTGCTCAAGCTGCTGCTCGACTACGGCGACCTGGTGCAGCGGGCGGCAGCGGCGCGGGAGCCCCACCGCCTGAGCACGTACTGCGAGGAGGTGGCGCGAGCCTTCCACAAGTTTTATCATGATCACCGCGTCATCCAGGAAGATCGGGAGCTCGCCCTGGCGCGCCTGGCTCTCTGTCACGCCACCCGGCGCGTGCTCGCTTCGGCGCTCGGGCTCATGTCGATCGCCGCGCCCACCACGATGTAAGGGGTCCGCATTGGCACAACCCATCCTCGTGGTCGGCTCCGTGGCGCTCGACGACATCCGCACCCCCTTCGGCGCCGTGCGCGAGTCCTTCGGCGGCTCCGCCGCCTTCTTCGCCCTGGCGGCGCAGTGCTTCGCCCCAGTGCGTATGGTGGCCGTGGTGGGCACGGATCTCGATTCCCAGTACCTGGAAACGCTCCGCCAGCGGGGCATCGACACCAGCGGTGTCGAGGTGGCACCGGGACGGACCTTTCGCTGGGGCGGCGCCTATGGCTTCGACCTGAACACGCGGGAAACCCTCTTCACCCAGCTCAATGTCTTCGAAGGTTTCCACCCCAAGGTGCCGACGGCGTTTCGAGACTCTCCCTTCGTTTTTCTCGGCAACATCCATCCAGACCTGCAGGCCGAGGTGCTGCAACAGGTGGAGAAGCCGCGCTTCGTGGCCTTGGACACCATGAACCTGTGGATCGAGAACGCCCGTGACGCCCTCCTCGCGGTGTTGCAGAGCGTGCACCTCCTCATCGTCAACGACGCCGAGGCGCGCCAGCTGGCGGGGGAGGCGAATCTGGTGCGCGCCGGACGGCGCTTGCTCGCGCTCGGCCCGCACACGGTGGTGATCAAGAAAGGCGAGCACGGCGCCTTGATGGTGCGCGAGGACGGCATGTTCGCCAGCCCGGCGCTTCCCCTCGAAGAGGTGCGCGATCCCACCGGGGCGGGGGACGCCTTCGCCGGCGGGCTGCTGGGGCACTTGGCGGCCAGCCCGGAGCCTCTCGGTCTGGCGCTGCGCCATGCCATCGCCTGCGGCACCGTGATGGCGAGCTTCGCGGTGCAAGACTTCGGCATGCAGGGTCTGCTCGCGGCGCGTCCCGAGGACATCGAACCGCGCCTGCGCAGCCTGCGCCTTCTCACCCAATTCGGCCCCGCCGATTCGCTGCACGAGATGGGGCGGAAGTAACGACTCCGCCATCGCCTGCGAGCAGGCGCGAGTTGTGAGCGTTTTCGCCCCTCTGCTACCATGAGAGGTGCACAATCAGGGTGCGCCCTCGTCACAACGTTCCATCAGCGCGGATTCCATCGTGTCCATCTCGAGAGCCGAGGCGCTCCTGCGCCGGTTGCCGCAGGTCACGGGCTGCCGCATCCGTGCCGACGAGAGCGGCCAGCCGGTGGCCGTGCTGGTGACTGCCGCTCCCGGGAGCAATCCCCAGGCGGTCCTCGCCGACGTCATCACCGTTCTCGGGGCGCAAGCAGGCCTGGACGTCCTCGACGATCAAGTGCACGTGGTGGTTCTGCCAGGAGCGGGGGAGCAGCCCCTGCCGGAGGTCGAGCCGCTGGCGGGGCCTGACCTCGCGCCCGAGACGCTGCCGGAGCTCGAGGTCGTGCCCGAGACGGTGCCCGAGTTCGAAGCCGTGCCGGAAGCGGCGTCGGCGCTGGCGGTCGAGCCCTTGGAAAGCGAGGGCAGGCTCCGGCTCGTCGCCTACGGTCTCCAGGTGAGCGAAAGCCGCAGCACCGCCCAGGTGGAGCTGGCCCTCGCTGCCCTGACGGTGCGCGGCGAGGCCCAGGGACATGGGGCCGGGGAGACGCCGGAACTCCTGGCGCAGGCTTGTCTCGACGCGGTCGAGAGGATCTGTCACGGGCGTGTCACGCTGCGGCTCGCCGGTTTCCGCCGTGTCGTCGTCGGCGGTGTCGAGCTCGTGGGCGTGGTGGTGCAAGAGAGCTGGGGCCGCGAGGAAAGGCTGCAGACCGGTGCGGCCCGCATCAGCGATGACGTGGGGCGCGCCGGGGCCTATGCCGTCCTCGACAGCCTGAACCGCCGTCTCGGTCGCATCCTCGCCGCGCCGCCCCTGGACTACCAGATCGACTGATCGTTGCCGCGGCGACAGCCGTTCCGCCGCCTCCCTTGACGCCTTTCCCCCCCGTCTCTAGGGTGCCGTCCGGAGGTTTCCCGTGCGTTACCGCGAGGCTGGCGTCGACATCGACCGCGCTGCCCGCATTGTCCGCGGCATCGCCCGCCTCGCCCCGGCGACGTGGGGACCGCAGGTGTTGTCGGAGATCGGTGCCTTCGGCGGTCTCTACGCCGCCTCGGCTCTCGGGCGCGACCCCGTGCTCGTGAGCAGCATCGACGGTGTGGGCACCAAGACGCGCATCGCCTCGCTCGCCCGGCGCTGGTCCGGACTCGGCGAAGACATCGTGCACCATTCGGTGAACGACATCCTGGTGCAGGGCGGGCGGGCGCTCTTCTTCCTCGACTACATCGGGGCTTCCCGGTTGGAAGAAGCGGCGGTGCTCGAGATCATCGAGGGCATGACCCGCGCCTGCCGGGCCCACGACTGCGCCCTCATCGGCGGCGAGACGGCGGAGATGCCGGGCACTTACGCCGGCGGTGACTACGACGTGGTCGGTTGCATCGTCGGCGTCGTCGAACGCGAGCGGCTCCTGGACGGGAGCCGCGTGCAGCCGGGCGACGAGATCTGGGGGCTGCCTTCCAGTGGCTTGCACACGAACGGCTACTCGCTGGCGCGGCGGGTGTTGCTGGAGGAGGCGGGTCTCGCTCTCGACGCCCGGCCGGCGGGACTCGAGAGCACCCTGGGCGAGGCGCTGCTGGCGCCGCATCGTTCCTACTTCCACGAGCTCTGGCCGCTGCTGCTGGAGAATCGCCTGCATGCTCTCGTCCACCTCACCGGCGGCGGCTTCGACGACAACATCCCTCGCGTCCTGCCCGAGGGCTGCGAGGCGGAGATCGATCCCACCAGCTGGGAGATCCCGCCTCTCTTCGCCCTGATCCAGCGTCTGGGCCGCGTCCCCTGGGAGGAGATGCGCCGCGTCTTCAATGTGGGGATCGGGATGATCGCGATCCTTCCCGCCGCCGAAGCGCCGGCCTTCGCCGGCGCCACGCGCGGTGCCCGGCGGCTCGGCACCATCGTGGCCGGACCGCGTCGCGTTCGTTTCCGCGACTGAAGGGCGCCGGCGTCGACGCCGGCCTGCTCGTCCGCCGTGCACTCGCGCCGAACCCCTGCACCGCCACGGATCAACGCCGCTCCGGCCCGCGCCGTTCCGGGAGGGCGGGTGTGGCGGGAGCACGGCGCGCCCCGGCACGCCGAGCCGTTCTCGCCAGCCAGCGCGCAGCGCGCGCCTCGCAGCCCTTGTCTCTCCTTCTTGGTACGAACCCTGCCATGGCCCCCTCGTTCCCTGAACTGCTCCCGACTGCACGACCACCCGTGGCGCCAGATTCGAGTTG
>DASRJW010000081.1 GCA_035649275.1 Candidatus Krumholzibacteriia bacterium | reverse complement strand
CGCGATGGCTGGGGTGGCGCCTGGTACGACTACCTGGACCCGTTCTTCGAGGATCGGCGCGACTTCTACGTGTCCACAGCGCTCCGTCGAGACCGGCGCACCATCGGCCGGCCCGACCCGGTGGGCCCGCATGCATGGTTTCGGGGTCCGTTGGTCGTGCTTATCAACGAGGGCACGCGTTCCGGCAAGGAAGCCATGGCATTCCAGTTCAAGAAATCGAAGCGCGCCGTTCTCGTCGGCAGCACGACAGCGGGCGCTTTCACCGGTGGATCGAATGCATTCCGTGCGGGGTTCGTCCTCTTCTACCCGTATAACGGTCCGATCCTCCTGGACGACCAACGACTCGAGGGGGTCGGCGTGGCTCCGGATGTTCGCGTCGACGACCCCGTCGAGCGACCCGGAAAGGGCGACCCTCAGCTCGAGCGCGGCATCGAGGAGATGCGCACGCTCCTCGACCGGTACTGATTCCTGCCCAATCGGGAACCGCCTGACCACCAACCCATGGGGGCCTCGACAGGATCCCTATGACGCGCGTCCAAAATGTGCCAAAAGCCTCGAAACCTGCGAAAACGGGCTGAAAATGGCCGGGATCCGCGTCAAAAGTGCGCTCCTGGCCATGTGGGGCATTTCACGCAATTTGCCGGGTGGCGGCGCATGCTAGGATGCTGGCCACCCAGTTTCTGCAAGCGACCCAGTCTCGCCTGTTGAGTGCAATCGACTCCGGGTCGCAATCCGGAGTCGCCCCGCATTCTGTGATGCTGTGAAGGGAGGACAGCCGTGCATGCGAAACATCTTTTGAGAGGCGCGGCGTTGTTACTGTGGACATCGCTCGCGCTCACCTTGACCGCCGCCGTCATCGTGCCCGCACCGCAGGACCGCGACCGGGACCGGGAAAGACCGCGCCTCCGGGGAGCGTCCCAGTCGTCACCCATCGCCGTCTCCCCCGACGACGAATTCGTCTGGGTGGTGAACCCGGACAACGACAGCGTCACCCTCTTCGAGGTGACGAGGCGCGGGCTCCGCAAGGTCGAGGACATCGAGGTGGGCGACGAACCGAACAACCTGGCCATCCGGCCCGATGGCAAGTTCGTCTATGTCGCCAACACGCGGGACGGGACGGTCTCTGTCATCCATGCCAGCCCGGACAATCCGCGGGTCCAGGACACCATCCGCGTGGGCACGGAGCCCTACGGGCTCGCCTTCACCCCGAATGGCACGAAGCTCTACGTCACCAACGCCCGCTCCAACGACATCTCCGTCATTTCCCCGCGCCGCAACGAGGTCGTGGAGACGATTGGCGATGTCGGCCTCGAGCCGCGCGGCATCGCCATCACCAACGACGGCGACGGCAACGACGGGGACGAGAAGGTGTACGTCACCCAGTTCCTGGGCTTCGATCGCCCCGGGACGATCATCGGCGCCGACGACTACAAGGAAGCGCGGGTCACGGTCCTTTCGGTGGACGACAACGAGGTCGAGGGTGAGGTCGTACTCAACCCCATGGCTGACACGGGCTTCCGCTCCAACGGCTCGGCGCTCAACCGCATCCCGCCGACGAATCCGGCCACCTTCACCTTCGTCACCGGCGCCTTCCCCAACATGCTGAACGCCATCGCCATCAAGGGCGATCATGCCTACGTCCCCAACACCGGGGCCTCGGCCGATGGCCCGGTCCGCTTCAACGTCAACGTGCAGTCGTTCCTTTCCGTGATCGACCTGCGCACCGATCGCGAGGGCCAGGCCGGAGGCGTGTCGCAGAGCATCAACATGAACCGGGGCATCAACTTCGAGCCCGCCGGTCCCAGCAAGGTCTTCCTCGCCGTGCCCTGGCACATCGCCTTCGCCCATGGGGGCGACGTGGGCTACATGGTCTCCCAATCCTCCAACGTCGTCGTCAAGGTGGACCTGGACGAGGACGGGACACCCACCATCCACGCGCCCACCGCCGCCGGGGATCCGGGCGCCATCGTGCGCATCTTCGTCGGACAGAACCCGCGCGGCATCGCCATCGACTCGCGGGACCGGCGCGCTTACGTCGCCAACGAGGTGTCGCGCGACGTCTCGGTCATCGACCTGGAGACGCACACGGTGATCGCCACGGTGCGGTCGGCCAGGTTGCCGCGCCCGGGAACGCTGGCGGCCACGGTGCAGATCGGCAAGGCGCTCTTCCACAGCTCGACGGGCGTCAACCTGCCGCAGCTCGGCTCCCTCGGCGTCACCGATCTGCGTCTTTCCAGCGAGGGCTGGAGCTCCTGCGTCGCCTGCCACCCATTCGGGCTCACCGATGGCGTGGTGTGGATCTTCGGCAGTGGCCCGCGCCGCACCGTGCCGCTCAACGGCACCTTCAACCGGCGCGATCCGAGCGATCAGAAGGTGCTCAACTACTCGGCCATCTTCGACGAGATCCAGGACTTCGAGGACAACATGCGCAACACCTCCGGAGGCCTGGGCCTGATCACGCTGGCCGACGGCACGACGCCCGATCCCGTCCTCGCCGCCTTCAACCCGGCGAATGCGGGGCGGAGCGAGCGGATGGACGCCCTGAAGGAGTACGTGGCGCGCGGCATCCGCACACCGATCTCGCCGCTCGACGCCGACGATGACGACGTCGGCGCTGGAAGGCGGCTGTTCGCTCGCGCCAACTGCAGCGCTTGCCATGGCGGGGCCGGTTGGTCGGCCAGCCGGCGCGACTACACGCCCCCGCCCGCTGCCGGGGAGACGATCTCGAACGGCCAGCTCGTCCGCTTCCTGAAGCAGGTGGGGACCTTCGACGCCGCGGCGGTGAACGAGATCCGCCAGAACGGTGCCGCCGCCCGCGGCGCCGATGGCTTCAACCCGCCCTCGCTGCTCGGTGTCCACAGCCTCGGCCCGGTGCTGCACAACGGCGCGGCGCTCACACTCCTCGACGTCCTCGACAACGTCCAGCACCGGAGTGCCGGGACGAGCGGCGTGGATGTCCTGACCCGCGCCCGCGACCGCCGCCGCCTCGCGACCTTCCTGGCCTCGATCGACGCCTCGACGCGCCCCTTCCCGATCACGCCGATCCTCACGCCAGCAGCCGCCAAGGCGCAGCTGGCGGAGGACGGTGGCGTCGAGGAAGAGGCCGCGGCCGCTGCCGTTCGCCTCGAGCCGGTGCACAACCCGGTCCAGGGCGGGACGAAGATCGCCTTCAGCGTCGATCGGCGGCAACGGATCGATCTCGCCGTCTACGACGCCCGCGGGCGGCGGGTCGCGCTGCTCGACGACGGCGAGCGGGATGTTGGGCGCTACGAGATCTCGTGGGATGGTCGCGATACACAGGGCGCACCAGCGGCGTCCGGCATCTACTTCGTCCGCTTGCACACCGAAAGCGCCATGGTCACCCGCAAGCTCGTCTACGTGAGGTGAGGTAGGCGTCGTCTCCCCACACGGCGTCGCCCGGCGGTACGACCGGGCGACGCCTTCTCGTGGGACTCATGCGCCTACTGGAGAACCAACGGAGTGGTGGCCTGTTGGCCGCCAGCACGCAGTCGGATGATGTAGAAGCCGGCGGCCAGCCGTTGCGCGCTCGGCCGCCAGTCTACATGGAACTCGCCTGCAGTCGCCGTTCCGGCCTCGATGCGGCTGACCCGCCGGCCGCGAACGTCGAACACCGAGAGATCGTAGGGCTGCCCCTCCACGTCCCGAGGGAGATCGAATCGGATCCGCTTGAGCCCCGGTTCACCCGTGTCGCTCCCGAGGACGGACACCGCGAGAATCGACCCGTCGGCGCCACCAGCCGGAGCGGCCTTGCCTGGATCGCAGCTGACGGTAAACGACGCGGGCTTGGTCTTGGTGGAAAACACATTGCTCTGGGCCGACCAATTCCCGCAGTCGTCCCGTGTCTTGACTGCGAACTTGTAGTTCGTGTTCGACTGCAACTGGTCGACGACGATGCATTCCGCAAACCCAGCTGGCGCGGGGCTGAAAGCAGCGGCGGCGGTTGCCGTGGCCCAATTGAAGGCGCCGGTACCGACAGTGTAGCGAACGTCGTAGAGACTGGCGGTGCCCGTCGATCCGTCGTCACCGGGTGCGGTCCAGTTCAAGCGCACCATCAGGCCGCCAGGCGCGCCGGACAAGTTGGTAATCGTCGCCGGCGCCGTCACGTCGATCTGGTCTGCGGGCGAATTGCTGACCGCGGAGAGGTTGTCGACATCGTCCTTGGCCTTGACCGCATAGTACCAAGAGCACGAGGTATTGGGCGGGCGGCTCACGTTGACGAGAACCGTCGTGCCTAGGTCGCCCGGGCCGACCGTCGTGACGATCGACGCGCTGTCCCAATTGCCGGCCGTGATGGGTGCACTGCTTCGGCGGACTTCGTAGCCAGAAGCAGGCCGCGACGCTCCACTCCCTGTCTGGTCGTCCGCGACGGCCGGCCAGCTGAGCCGGGTTGTCGTCGCGTTGAGGACCGTCAAAGAAACGACAGGAGCGGCAGGCGGAAACATCGTGTAGGCGACCGGGCTTCCACCGCAGGGGAATTCCGGACAGGGGGCATCGTAGCAATCCTCGCTCGCCCACGCCGACGTGCCATAAGGAAGGATGACGCGCCGCTTTGCTTCCGTGATGAGGATCGGGAGATCCCCCGCGTCGTCGATGCTGCTGTCGAAGTTCAAGTCGAACTGCGTTGCGCCCGTGCCGATCGCCGCTCGCAACGAATTCTCGTCGGCTTCGTCGGTGTCACCGTCGCCTTCGATGTCCGTCGACCTGGCGATGAAAGTGAGCAAGGGCTGGATCAGGAAGATACCCCCGCCTGGCGGGTCTTCAGGGTCTGCGAGACATTTCGCTGCAAGTCCCAGAGTGGCTGCACCGCCGAACCGAGGACGCCAGACCGTGCTGGTGGGCACGGCGCCGGAGCCGCCGATATCCAGGTAGACCGCTTCCGGGATGTCAAAGTCGTCGCAATCGAGAGAGCCGCTGCCGACCCCCGGGAACAGGTTGGCCGACGAACGATTGTCCGAATAATTGGCCAGCACCCAGAGTTCGCTGAATTGTTCCCCTTCGGCGGCATCGATTTCGATCGTGATACCGCCGTTGTTGCCCGCGAGACCACTCGGACTCCCGAGCAGATTGCAGATGTTGTTGTAAACTTGGCCGTTGATCTTGACCTCAGGATTCGTCAAGCAGTCCGCCGCTCGAGCCGTGGCGGGTGCCAGGGCAGCAACGAACAGAAGCGTGAACCCAAGGGCCCGGAAGCCATGGCCGGTCGACATCGCGCCCCCCTCTTCTTCAGGTCGCAGCTGTGGTAAGTCTCGTGCCTGCGCGGGAATGCAGCGCCCGCGCCGCTGGCGGACGCTCGTTCCACCGCCTATGCCCGGCTGAGGTACGGACTGTCAGCGACGCTTACCGTTTTTGAGTGCAAGAGGGGCTGGCTGCGCTCAGGCGCCCCAGGGGCGCTTTCTGACGAGGGGCCGCGAGGACCTCACCGGCGTTCGACGAGGGCCGCGGCGAAGCTGGCGGGCTCGAACTCCTCCAGGTCCTCCAGGCTCTCCCCGACGCCGACGAAGTGGACCGGCACCTGGAGCGCCTGACGGATGGCGAGCACGATACCACCCTTGGCGGTGCCGTCGAGCTTGGCGAGGAAGAGACCCGTCACCTGCACGGCGGCGAGGAACTCCCGTGCTTGCACCAGACCGTTCTGGCCGGTGTTGGCGTCGAGCACCAGCAGCGTCTCGTGCGGCGCCGTGGGATCGAGCTTCTGCACCGCACGGCGGATCTTGCGCAGCTCTTCCATGAGACTGGTCTTGGTGTGCAAGCGCCCCGCCGTGTCGATGATGACGACGTCGGCGTCGCGCGCCTGAGCGGACTGCAGCGTGTCGTAGGCCACCGCCGCCGGGTCGGCGCCGTGCTTCTGCCGAATCAGCGTGGCACCGGTGCGTTCCGCCCAGATGGCGAGCTGCTCGACGGCGGCGGCGCGGTAGGTGTCCGCGGCCCCCAGGATCACCCTCTTGCCCAGGCTCTGCTGATACATCCAGGCGAGCTTGCCGACCGACGTCGTCTTCCCGGTGCCGTTGACGCCGACGACGAGAAGCACGTGGGGTTTGCCTTGCAGGCGCTCCGCCGCCGTCGGAGACGCGCCACCCAGGAGTTCCAGGACCTCGGCGCGAATGGCCTCTTCCACCGCCTCCATCTCCTCGGCGGAGAAAGTCTCGCCCCGCACGCGCCGGCGCACGCCGTCGGTGATGCGTGCGGCCGCCTCCACACCCATGTCGGAGCCGATGAGGATGGCCTCGATCTCGTCGAGCGTCGAGGCATCGAGCTTCGCCCGCCGCGTCACCAGCTCGCGGACGCGCCCGAACATGCTGTCGCGTGTCTTTTCGAGGCCGCGCCGGAGGCCGGCGAGAGGTTTCCTAAACAAGGGGCTCCTCGGCCCGCGCCTCCTCCGCCGCCGGCTCTTCCGTCTCGCTGCGCTCGGCGGCGGCGAGCAACGCCGCGGCGACGCCCTTCTCCAGCCGAGCTGCGGGCCGGCGTTTGCCGTTCCCCACCAGGGTTGCGGCGGCGGGCCTGGCGTTCGCTTCCTGCGTCGCCGCAGAGCTGCCGTTGTCTCCCGCCGGGACCTCGAGTTCCGCGGCGGCCGCCGGTGCACCCTCTTCCACCGGCAGGACGCCGACCTCGGCGGAGCGGAGTAGCGTCGCCGCCCGCACCGTCGCCCGCTCGGTCTTGCGCCGCAAGCTGCGCGGCTGGCCGGCGAGCTTGCCGTCCAGCGCCACCGACACCAGCTTGGACACGCCCTCTTCTTCCATGGTCACGCCATAGAGGTAATCCGCCGCTTCCATCGTCAGCTTGTTGTGGGTGATGACGATGAACTGGGTGTGATCCTTGAAGCGGTCGAGCAGCGCCAAGAAGCGGGCGATGTTGGCGTCGTCGAGCGGCGCGTCCACTTCGTCGAAGACGCAGAACGGGCTCGGCTTCACCAGATAGATCGAGAAGAGGAGCGCGATGGCGGTGAGTGCGCGCTCGCCGCTGGAGAGCTGGGTCAGGGTGTCGATCTTCTTCCCCCGCGGCCGCACCCGGAGCTCCACGTCGCTTTCCAAGGGCTCCGACGGTTGGGTGAGGACGAGATCGCCCTCGCCGCCTTCGAAGACGGTGCGGATGGTCTCGCGGAAATGCTGCCGCACCTGCTCGTAGGTCTCGAGGAAGAGGAAGCAAGCAGTGGTGTTGATCTTCTCGATGGTCTGCTGCAACGAGGCGCTGGCCTGGGCCAGGTCGGCGCGCTGGGCCTCGAGGAAGGTGAGACGCTCGCTCTTGCTGTCGAACTCCTCCAGCGCCAGCAGGTTCACCGGCCCGAGCTTGCCGATGCTGTCCCGCAGCTCGCGCACCACGTCCTCGTCCGGCACTGGATCCGCATCGCTCCACTCGAACTGGAGCGTCAGGAGTTCCGCTTCCGCCAGGCCGTACTGCTCCTGGATGCGTTCCAGGAGGTTCTGCGCCTGCATGCTGCCCTGAGAGAGCTGCAGCTCCAGGGCGTGCTGGCGGTTCTGTTGCTCCCGTCGCTCCTTGTCGTGCGCGTGCAGCTCCGCCTGCTCCGCTTCCAGCTGGGTGCGCTGGGCGTCGAGACGCACGCCCACCTCGTCGCGCTGCTGCCGCGCCGCTTCCATTTCCTGCGCCAGTTTGGCCGCCTCGGCCTGGGCCTCGGTGCTCTCCCGCGCCCAGGTCTCCAGATCGCGGGCGGCACGCTCCACGTCCTCTTGCCGGCGGGTGCGCAGATCGGCGAGCTCGCGCTCCAGCTCTTCCAGTCTCTCGCTCTGCCGCTCGCAGGACTCGACCTCGCCGCGGACCTCGACGAAGGCGACGCGCAGCTCGTTGGTGTCGTGACGCAGCCGCTCGCGCTCGCTCTCGATGGAGTTGAACTCGGCTTCCAGCGCCGCCACCGCGCGCTTCTGTTCTTCGTTCTCCCGGGTCAGCCGTTCCGCGTCCTGGGTGAGCTCGGGCAAGGCCTGCGCCAAGCGCTCGCTTTCCGCCTCCACCGCGCCCAGAGCGTGCTGCGCCTCGCCGCAGCGCCCGTTGCATTCCTCGAAGGCGGTGGAGAGCGAAGCCCGGGTGACCGACAGGCGCAGCAGCTCCTCCTCGTCGAAGCGCAGGATCTGCTCCATCTCGCGCCGTTCGTTGCGGCAGAGGCGCAAGGTCGTCTCCGTGGCGGCGCAGCTCGCCGTCGTCTCCGCCAGCGACTCTTCCACCGCCGTGACGCGCTCGCCGAGCTCCTGCAGGCGCTGCTTGCGGCCGAGGAGTCCGGCGCCGCTTTCCCCACCGCCGCCGCCGCGCACCAGACCGGCGCCGGTGAAGAGCAAACCGTCCCGCGTGGCGAGACGGAGATTGGGCTCGCTGTACTGCAGCAGGAGACGCCGTGCGGTGGCGGCATCTTCGACCACGACGGCTTGCGCCAGCAGCCGGCGCAGCGCCTGCCCCGCTCGGCCCTCGAGGGTGACCAGATCCACCGCCAGGCCCACGACACCGGGCTGGCCGAGGATGTCGCGCCATCCCGAGTCCGACGACGTGGTCTCCGCCCCGGGAACGACGAAGGTGGCGCGGCCGAGGTCCTGGTCGCGGAGCTCGCCGACGAGATCGAGGGCGCTGTCCAGATCGCGGACGAGGATGGCGTCGAGCACGTCGGCGAGCAACGCGTCGAAGGCGGCTTCCAACGCTCGCGGCGCCTGCACGAGCTCGGCGAGGCTGCCGAGCAAGCGCGGCGTCCCGGCGTGGCGTTCGAGAACGTTCTTCGGCCCCCGCCCGTAGCCTTCGCGGGAATCCTCCAGCGTGCGGAGGAGGTCCAAACGCGAGCGCGCCGTATCGAGCTCGGCACGGAGCTGTGCGCGCTCTTCGCGCCGCGCCTCGAGCAGGCCCACCAGCTCCTCGTCGCGGTCCATCGCCGCGTCGGCCTGGCGCTGCCGCTCGGTCCGCCGCCCCTCGGCGGCCTCCACCTGCTTGGTCACCGCCGCCAGCTCTTCCGCCAGGCGGGCCGCCCGGTCCGAGGCGTCCCGCGCCGTGTCTGCCAGCTGCAGCTCCCGCGCTCCGTTCGATTCCAGCTTGGCGCGCAGCACTTCGATCTCGCTCCGCCGCGACGCCGAAGTCTCGGCGAAGTCGAAGGTGCGCTGCTTCACCGCCAGGAGATCGGAGCGGGCGCGATCGAAGGTCGCTTCCTGCGCCTCCAGCTTTTCTTTGGCCTCCCGGAAGGTCTCGCGTCTCTCCTCGAGCTGCGTGGCCAGCTCGGTCCGCCGCGCCTCGAGGCCGGCGCCATCGCGCTGCACCTGCAGCAGGCGGTCCGCCGTCGCCTCGATCTCGCCGCGCGCCGCCGCTTGGGCATCGCGAGTGGTGTCGCTCCGCTCCCGGAGCAGGACGAGCGCCTGCTCGCGCCCGCGCAGCTTCTCCGCCAGGCTCTCGCAGCGCATGCTGTGTTCGCGCCAGACGCGCTCGATATCGGCCATCTCCAGGCGCAACGCTGCGATGCGGGCGCCGATCGCCTCGCTCGCCGCGTCCTCGCCGACGCCGAAGTGCTGCACGTCCTCCAGCTCGGCGCGGAGCCGCGCCGTCTCCTCGCGATAGCGCAGCAAACGCCGCTGCGCCAGGTAGGTCTCGGTCCGGCGCAGCTGCTCCTGCAGCTCCTGATAGCGGCGCGTCCGCCCCAGCTGCCGGCGCAACGACCGCACTTCCCGCGCCACTTCCTCCACCAGATCGTCGAGGCGCAGCAGGTCCTGCGCGGTCATCTCCAGCTTGCGCTCCGCTTCGCGCCGTCGCAGCCGATACTTCATGATGCCGCTGGCTTCTTCGAGCAGGAAGCGCCGCAGGTCCTCGTGCCCACCGATGACGGTGTCCACCATCTCGCGCTCGATGATCGAATAGCCATGGCTGCCGGCACCGGTATCCGTGAGCAGGTCGCGCAGGTCCTTGAGGCGCACCGGCGCGCCGTTGACCAGGTAATCGCTCTCGCCTTCGCGGCTCAGGCGGCGGGTGAGGCGCACTTCCTGGTAGGGCGTGGCCATGCGCCCGTCGAGGTTGCTGAAGGTCACCGAGACTTCCGCCATCCCGAGGGGCTTGCGGTGGCGGGTGCCGCCGAAGACGACGTTCGCCATGCGCTCGCCGCGCAGCTGCTTGGCGCTCTGCTCGCCGAGCACCCAGCGCAGCGCGTCCACTACGTTGGATTTGCCGCAACCGTTGGGGCCGAGAATGGCGGTGATGCCGCCGCCGAAATCCAGCGCCGCGGGATTCATGAAGGACTTGAAACCGGAAAGCTCGAGCTTCTTGATCAGCACGGTGATTCTCCTGCCCAGGGCCGCGGCACGCGCGGCTCGCCTTGACCCAACCCGACGACGAACGCGTTCAAGGCACCGCGATCCGTCGTACCTGCGCGAATGCGTCGTACCCGGGGAGCTTCACGATGACCGCGCGCGCCTGCTCCGCGGCCTCCTTGGTGGGATAGCTCCCGACGTACACCCGGTACCAGATCCCCTTGCTCTCGAGATCGGTGCGCACCGCACGCCCCTCGTAGCCGTGCTTGCGGAGATTGGCGAGGTCCTGGTTCGCCTGTTCCAATTTGCGATACGAGGCCACGTGCACGGCATACACCGTGGTCGCGCTTCCCACGGCGGGCCCACCGCCGCCGCTCGTCGCCGGCGGTTCCGCCGGAGGTTTCTGGGTCACGGTCGGCGTCTCCGAGCCGCCTTCGGTCGATTTCGGCGGCGACTCCGTGCCCGCCGGACGGCCTCCACCCGTTTGCGTTCCTGCAGGCGGATGGCCCGTGGAGGCTCCCGACCCGCCGGTCGTCCCACCCTGGGGCGGCGGATTCTGCTCGCTTCCCGCACCTGGGGCCGGCGTCTTTTCTCCCGTCGCGCTCCCCGAAGAAGGCTGCTTGTCCGCGCCGGCGGCAGCGGCTTCGTCGTCGGGCTTCGGCTCCGTGGGCGGCACCACATCACCCGGCTTCTTCTCCCCGTCGCTCGTCTGCGCCGGCTCCTCTCCGCCTCCGGCGAGGATCTGCCGGGCGCGACGATTGATCTCACCCTGACTCCAGAAGGCCCAGCCCAGGAAACCTCCGATGGTGAGCACCAGGGCGAGGAAGAGGAAGAGCGGCAGGCGCGAGTAGCGCTTGCCCTCGGAATAGGAGAAGTCGGCGCCGTCCAAGCGCAACTGCCGGCGCAACAGGTTCGCTTCCTCGGCACTCCGCGTCGCGGCGCTTCGCGAGGCGGATTCGTGCCGACCGCCACGGCCCTTCGCCTCGCCCGCCACCCCGACGGGCTCGAAGTCGAGGTCCGAATCGGCGAGAGGCGACGTTTCGGGGCCCGCTTCGCCAGCCCCTTCTCCCCAGGCGGGAGGCGGTGGGAAGGCACGAGAAGCCTGCGTCGGCCGTGGCACCGCGCCGCCTGCCGCGTCGAAGCCGGAAGCGCTTCCGGCGGGTTCGGCTTCGAAGGCCTCCGGGACGCTCGGCTCGCTGTCGAACGACGAGGTTCGACTCTGACGCTCGCGGTGGAAAGCCGGGGCTTCGAGCTCCGGCTCGAAAGCGAGAGGCGATTCCGGTTCGGGCGTCACGAGCGGCTCGGCCGCGATCGCATCGCCCAACGTCGTCCGCACCGGCGGCGCGTCGGCCGGTGGCAATTCGATGAAGCCGAACTCCTCTGCGGCCGGCGGCTCCTCCAGCAGGTGCACGACTTCCGCTACCGGCTCGCTCGTGCGCTCGGGCCCAGCGGCCGCGCGTGCCGGTGCCGGTCGGGCCTCGACCGGAGCGCAGAGGACCACGCCAGCCACCCGCGCTGCGCTGCGCCGCAGGCGTTCCACGTCGCGCTCGGTTGCTTCCGTCACCGCTGCCGGCGGTACGTAGAGCACCTGCTCCACCGACCGCAACAGACCGTTGACATCGCCGCGCACCAGGAGTGGCGCGGGAAAAAGCGCCACCTCGGCGTGCAACGCGATGCGATGCACGATTCCGAGCCAGGCATCGCCGGCGAAGGGCACGCTCCCATCCACGGGGAAGGAGCCGACACCGAGCACTGCCGGGCCGTCGGGCACGGGCTGGCGCAGAAGGGCCCGGCACGAGCGCCCAAAGCGCACCATGTCCACGAGACCTTCCTGGTGCGGATCGGCCACGAGACCCGCGAGCCCGGGCCGTTCGAGCTCGGCATCGACGATCACGGTTTTCAGCCCGTGCTGGTTGAATCCCACCGCGAGCTGGACGGCGGTGTACGCCCTGGCCACGTTGTCCGCCTCGGCACCGCAGACGGCAATCGACAGACAACGGCCTGGTGGGCGCAGTTGCAACAGATGTTGCACAAGGGGCGTGAACTCGGAAGCATAACTCCATGCCTGCAGGTCGGATTCCTGCAAGTGCGCTGGGCATTCCAGGGGCAGCACGTGCAGGTGCTCGGCATCGAGGCCAAGATGGGGAAGGAGATCGTGGAGGCGTTTGACGACGCCCAACTGCCCGCCGGTCATGCGTCCCCTCCCCCTGCCGCCAGGGCGGCCTGCACCGCCCCAATCAGCGGCTCCACCTCGTCATCCGCCACGCAGCGGGCGTCGAGCGCGATGCAATCGTCCCGAATGCGGGCCAGCACGGCCGGAGTGCCCCGGCGCAGGCGCGCCAGGATCACCGTGGCGCGCGCCGTGTGCGGCCGCAGCTGGACCTCGAAGGACGGCAGCCGTAGATCCGCGAAGGAACCGCCGCCGACCGACGACTCCCCGGCCGCCACCTCGACCGTCGCCTGCGGGCTCTGCCGCAGGCCGGCGCACACCCGTTCCGCCCGGGCGCGGATCACCGCGGGCTCGCTCAGCAGCAGGTGTCTTGTGGGCACGTCGCGCGCGCCGTCGTGGGCGTATGAAAGCAGAGTCGCCTGGAGAGCCGCAAGGGTTAACTTGTCGATGCGCAGCGCCCGCGCCAGCGGGTTGCGGCGCAGGGCCCCGACGGCCACGGCGGCGCCGGCGATGATCCCCGCCTGGGGCCCACCGAGGAGCTTGTCGCCGCTCATGGTCACGAGGTGCGCCCCGGCCGCGAGAGCGCTGCGGGCGTCGGGCTCGCCCTGCAGGCCGTGCGCCTCCAGGGACTCGAGGCAACCACTGCCGAGGTCGTAGACCAGGGTCGCAGCGCAGCGTCGCGCCACCTCTGCCAGCTCGGCGACGCTGGTGTCGCGCGTGAAGCCGTGGAGGCTGAAGTTGCTGCGATGCACCTTGAGGAGAATGCACCCCCGCCGCTCGGCGGCCATCTCGTAGTCTTGTGGCGTCGTCCGGTTCGTCGTGCCCACTTCGTGGATCGGCACACCGCTCTTGCGCAGGATTTCGGGCAGGCGGAAGCTGTCGCCGATCTCCACCTGCTCGCCCCGCGAGACGACGACGCCGGCCTGCCCCAAGGTGTCCACGGCGAGGAGGAGCGCGGCCGCGTTGTTGTTCACCACGAACGCCGCTTCCGCACCCACGAGACGGCGCAAGAGTTCTTCCACGTGGACCTGACGACTGCTGCGTTCCCCCGCCTCGAGATCGTATTCCAAGTTGGTGTAGCGGCTCGCTGCCTGCACCACGGCCTCGACCGCGCCGCGTCCGAGGAGAGCCCGCCCGAGATTGGTGTGCAAGATGACGCCAGTGGCGTTGATCACCGGACGCAGCGACGGGCGCACCAAGGCCTCGAGCCGCCTGTGCACGGCGCGCAGCACCCAGGCCTGGGCTTCCTCGCGGCTCTGCGGCAGCGTGCCGCTGCCGTTCCCGAGCCGGGAACGGAGAGACTCCACTTCCTCCTGCACCAAGGTGACGACCACGGCGCGGGGCAAGCGGCGCAACGGCTCGCGCAGGCTCTCCTCCTGGAGCAGACGCTCCACCGGTGGCAGCTGGCGGTAGATCTCGGAAGACGGCATGGCTTTCGCGGCCGCTGTCGCTGCAGCCGCGTCCTCTGCGTAGCATAGCACCGATGGCGTAACCTATACTCGCAGCGGAGCGCAGCGCGGGAGCGCGTTCATGAGCCCGGATCGCGCACGTCGTCGAGAGAGGGAATACCGCGTTTCGCTCTCCGCCGGTTTCCTCGTCGCCGCCGCCGTCCACTTGCTGCTCTTCGCCCTCGGAAGCTTCATCATCCTGCCGCTGCACGTGCGCGCCGAGCAGCCACCCCTCCTCGGCTACCGTGGCCGGCCGAACCCGCTCCTCGAGCTCGAGATCATGGAGCCCAACAGCATCCAGGCCTTCTTCTACCAGCGCCGGCGCGAGGGCATGCGGGCAGCTCCGGAGTACCACGTGCTCGATGAACCCAAGATCCAGCCGGGTCCGAACCCGATCTTGGTGCGCCAGAATGAGAAGCCCAAGCCCGAGGAAAAGCCGCAGGTGACGGACTACGTCGAGAGCCCGCATGTGCCCGCCCCGCCGCTGCACACGCTGCTCTCCTTCTCGGAGGACTTCGTCATCCTCAAGGCGGTGAAGCCGGATTACCCGGAGACCGAGCGCAGCCATGGCATCGAGGGCTACGTCCTCCTGGCCTGCTACGTGACGCCGGCGGGGGACATCATCGACGAACAGGTGATGGAATCGGGCACGGTCCCGGCCGGGGGTTCGGCTCAAGCCTTCGAACAGGCGGCGCTGGAAGCGGTGCGGAAGTGGAAGGTGCTGCCGCCGCGCCGCGACGGTGAACCCCAGGGCGCCTGGCTGCCCATCCGGGTGAAGTTCGACCTCTCCGACCTCGAGCCCGAGTAGGGCCCTCGTCTTACGGCGTGGGGAAGCTCTTGAGCGCGCCTTGTTTCACGACGAGGAAGCGAGGTGCCGTCGTTTGCGCCCGGCGCGCCGCGGTGCGCGCCGCCAGCTCGGCCTGGAGCGCGGCGCGCTCGCTGCCGCGAGCCGCCATCGCCTCCAGAACGCGCTGCCCCGCGATGTACCCGGCGGCGGCGAAGCGCGACGGCGCCTCCCCGTGGCGGGCGCGGTAGGCGCTTTCGAAGCGACCGAGAGCAGCCCGATCTTCACCGCCCAGCTCGGTGTCCGGCACCAGGGCCCCTTCGAGATCGCCGCCGCACTGAGAGAGGAAGCGGCTGCTGTTCCAAGCGGCGACGCCGATGAGCCGGGCTTCCAAACCTTCGACCACAAGTGCCGGCAGGACGAGGCGCATCGTCTCGGTATCGATGGGCAGGTAGAGCACGTCGGGATTGGCGCCGGCCAGCCGGCGGACGGGAGCGGTGAAATCCGTCGTTCCTGGGGCGAAGGCCTCGGAGGCGACGATGCGTCCGCCGAGGGCGGCGATGCGGGCGGAGAACTCGCTCGCCTGCAGCCGGCCCTCCCCTTCTTGCGGGAAGAGGAGCGCGGCGCGGAAGAGCCGCAGCTCGAACGTCGCCAGCTCCGCCGCCGCCTGGGCGGTGCGCGCCGGCGGCGCTCCCTCATGGAAGATCCAAGGGCCGATGCTGCCCAGCTCCGGCTCGTGGGCCACATTGGCCAGGAAGGGCACCCCGCGCCAGTTGCACTCCAGCGCCGCCACCCAGGTGGGGCCGCCAACGAAGCCGCCGACGATGCAGTTCACCTTCTCGGCCTCGTCCAGACGGCGCACCGCTATGAGCGCCCCCTCGGGCAAGGCCTTGTCGTCCGCCGGCACCACCGCCACCGCCTTCCCGCCGGCGGTCTGCGCGGCCTCCACGGCAAGATTCACCCCATCCAGATAGGCCCGGCCATGCCCCGCGTACGGTCCGCTGAAGGGAGCCAGTACACCGATCTTCGCCTCCGGCCCCGGGGAGGCGTCCTCCCGGGGTGCCTTGGCGCTGCCGCTCTTCGGGGTCGGAGCGGCGGCGCCTCCTGGGGCGGGTGTCGCAGCCGGAGGCGTGGCGGGGGCCCCGGTCGTGGCGGGCGACGCCGGCCCCGGCGAAGGCGCGGGCACTCGTGCAGGTTGACAGGCTACGAGCCAGAGCAGGGGAAGGAAGAGGAGCTTCGCGCTTCCAAGCGTCATGAGCCTCTCTCGCGACAGGGGTCGAAGATGCTGGTGGCATGAGCCGGGCCACTTCAGGCGAGCGGCGCGCACTCGCCTCGGAGGTAGCGGCGGGAGAGCTCCACGTAGTGGAGCGCGTGGCGGCGGCGGTCTTCCAGGCTCGCCTCCGGCAGGATCTTCCGCACCGTCGCCGGGACGCCTGCCACCACGGCGAGGGGGGGTACCACCTGGCCGGAAAGGATGACGGCGCCGGCGGCCACGACGGCGCCACGGCCGATATGCGCCCCATCCAGGATGACGCAGCCCATGCCGATCAGAGCGAGAGCGTCGATACGGCAGTCGTGGATCAAGGCGCGATGGCCGATCACCACGTCGTCACCGATGCTCGTGCCCTGACCGCCGTCGCTCACGTGCACCGTGGTCAGGTCCTGGATGTTGCTGCGCTCGCCCACCTCGATCCGGCCGACGTCGCCGCGCAGCACGGTGCCGAACCACACGCTCGACTGCGAGCCAAGACGCACGGCTCCCAGGACCGTGGCGGACGGGGCCACGAACACCTCCCGGCCGAGCCACGGCTCGGACTCGCCGAAGCGGTAGAGCACGAGGGCCTCCCAGTGCTGCCGCGCCGAGCGCGGGATTCTAGAGGTTGAGGTCGCCCGGGGGGTCCGGGTCGTCCAGATACTTGCGCAGCGGATCGTCGTCGGCTTCCGGACCAGGCGTCCCCTTCCCCAGGTTGAGCGGCCGGCTGCTGCGGCGGAAGAGCTCGCGGTCGACGTAGATGGGAGCGTGGGCGCGCAACGCCAGGGCGATGGAATCGCTAGGGCGGGCGTCGATGGCGAAGATCTCGTCGCCCCGGGCGATGTAGATCTTGGCGAAGAAGGTGTTACCGCGCAGCTCGGTGATCAGCACCTTCTTCACCCGCGCCTCCAGACCCTCGATGACGATGCGCAGCAGGTCGTGCGTCAGGGGCCGCTCGAAGGTGTGGCCATAGAGCTGGCTGGCGATCGCCGTGGCCTCCGGGTGGCCGATCCAGATGGGGAGAACGCCTGCTTCCTTGTCCTCCGGTGCCTCCAGCAACACGACGGGATTGTGCGTCGTCTGGTCCATGGCGAGACTGGCGACCTGCACGCGGATCACAGCGGCGGCCTCCTCGGCAAACCAGGGCGGGCGCGCATCGCCTCAACTATAAGGAGGCCCAACGGCGGCGGTCAATGCCAGCTGCCGTGCGCGCAAAAACAAAGGGCCTCTCCACGTGGAGAGGCCCGAGCGGTCGCAGCGTCGCTGCTCGTCGTGAGCCAGGACTAGAAGTAGATGTGGAAGCCCAGGCTCCCGGACTGCGTGATGCTCACGTCGCGAACGTCCGTGTTGAAGCTCACGCTCGTGGTGGCGCCCTCTTCCTTCGGGGACAGCACGTCGACGCCCAGGCCAATCTGGCCGGAGAAGCTCAGGTTCGGCCAGCCCAGCTGACCCAGGAAGAACTCTCCGCCCACGGCCACTTCGCCACGGAAGGCGATGTCATAGGCCTTGTCGCTCTCTGCGGCCGGATCGGTGGCGTTGGGGACGAAGCCCTGGAGGCCGCCGACGGTCAAGCCCGGGCGCAGGTAGACGATCATGTTCTCCTCGCCGTGGATCGCCACGGGGAGGCCCACGTCGAAGGCGAAGTCCAACAGCCCGGTGTCCTCGAGCGCCGTGCTCGACGGGTCGTCATTGTGGTTATCGAAGCCGAGGCCGACTCCGAAGTCCACGGCCATGCCCTCGTTCATCCAGTGACGGACGCCGACGATGTCGGGGCCGACGCTGTTGGATCGGAAGTAGCCGATACCGGTCATTCCGGTGAGACGCTGGTTCGCCGTCTGCGCGGAAACCGCGCCGGCAACACCTAGCAGCAAGAGCGCCACTGCAAGAATCCCGATCACTCGACTCATTTCCACTCACCCCTTGTGTGAAACGTTCCACGCGAATCTCCGCCCTCCGGGGCTCGCGGCGGCTTCATCCACCGCGCCCGCGCGGCAGAGCGCCGCACCACCGGTGTCGCCTCAGAAGGCGGACGCTTCCACGACTGCAGACCGCATGCCGGGCCCACACGCGTGGAAATCTGCCGGCATCGCGCGCTCGTCGCGCACTCCGGCGCGCTCGAGCGGCGCGTAGACTCGGTCAAGCTCGGGGGTGCGTCAACGTGGAGGTTGGCGAAGATTCCGTGCGCTCACCCGGCGAGTCCCCGCATCTTCGCCCGGGGTGCGGGCGCGCGAGGCGCGAGGTGGTCGGCAGCGCCGTGCGCCGACGCTTCCAGTGCCCGACTTCGAGCCACCTGAAAGCCGGCGAACGACGGGGGCCGGTGGTCGAGGATCCACCGATGTCACAGCTGGCAGGTTTCCTACCGCCCGGTTTGCGGCGCTGGCTGCGCTTCCTGGAACTCCGGTGCCTCGTTACGACCCATGTTCTGCATCATATAGAGCACGGAATCGCGGACGTCCGAGTCCGGATAGTTGTCCAGAACCTTCTGGTACTCCTTGCGGGCGGTATCGTAGTCGTGGAGCTCCTCGGAGAGCACGAATCCGATCATGAACTGGGCCTCGTCGGCCCTCTCGTGATGCGGGTACTTCTGCAGGAGCACCTTGTAGATCTCGATCTTGTCGATCGGGCTGGTGCCTTCCGTGGCCATCTTCATCAGATCTTCAGCGGACTTGTCGGCCAGCTCCGCCGCCGCGTCCACCAGCATCTCCACCCCGATCCGCTGGCGGAGAAGCTGGAGCTCGGCCTGCAGCAGCGAGTCGGAGAGCTGCGGGCGCAGCCGGGCGGCGATGCGGTCCCGGGCCTTGCTGAACGGTTCCTGCCGTTCCGTGGTCTTCTCGTGCACCTTGACGATGGCCCAGCCGTTGTCCCAAGGGAACACCTCACTCACGTCCTCAGCCTCGAGCTCGAACACCCGCTGGGAGAATTCCGGCCGGTTGCCGATGCAACGCACGTAGCCCGCCGGGTTGAAGTACCCGAGCAGACCATTGTCCTTCTTCGAGCACTCGTCGATGCTGACTTCGCGCGCCACGGTGCCGAAGTGCTCGCCCTTGCCGACGACGCGCTGGCGCGCCGCCTCGGCCTTCGCCTTGGTGGCGCATTTGATCCAGGAAGCGTTCACCCTCGGTAGCACGGTGAACTCCTCGTGGTGCCCATCGTAATAGGCCTTCAGGTCCTCTTCCGTGGGCTTCGGCAGTTGCTCCACCATGTAGTCGCGGTAAGCGGCGGTGAGGAGGCTCCGGCGCATCTCCTCCATCCGCGAAGTCACATCGGGAGTCTGGTCCATGCCCTTGTCCTCGGCTGCAGCCACGAGGAGGAGCCGGTCGACGAGCATGTCGAGCAGGCGCTTGCGGCCCATGACGGTCTGGTACTGAGCCTGCTCGTGCTTCGGCATGGCGTCGATGGCCTCGCGCATGTCCGCCTCGGTGATCTTTTCCTTGCCGACTCGGGCCAGCACCCGGTCCGGCGACTCGGCCCCTTTCTCGCCCTTGCTGCAGGCGAGAACGCCGAGCACCACCGCGAGCACCACGCCCCAGCCGAACCTGGACCGCCTGGTCATGGAATCGTCCCCCCTGGCGGCATCGGCCGACGCCGCCCGTTATCGCGCCTCAGGTCAGGGAGTCCTGCCCGCGCTGGCGCAGTCGTTCCGGAATCGTCCCGACCTCCTGGGCCCGCTCGCGTTGGCAGACGAGCAGAGCGTCCTCGGCATCCACCACGATGAGATCCGAAACGCCGAGGAGCACCACCACGCGTCCGCTCGCCTCCACGATGTTGCGCTGCGACTGCAGCGCCAGGGCGCCGGGAGGGAGCACGTTGCCCCCTTCGTCCTGGGGCCGGACTTCCGCCAAGCTCGCCCAGGAACCGACATCGTTCCAGCCCAGGTCCACCGGCAGCACCCAGACCTCGCTGGCCTTTTCCATGACGCCGTAGTCGATGGAAACGCTCGGGAAACCGGCGTACGCGGTCTGCAACACCGCCGGCCAGGCGCCAGTTCCGTGGGCCTTCTCGAGCTGCGCCAGACCCGGGCCGAGGGCCGGCAGGTGCCGCTCCAGCTCGGCGCGGATGCGCGCCGGGCGCCACAGGAACATGCCGCTGTTCCACAGGTGGCGGCCATCCGCCACCAGAGCGCGCGCCGTGACCAGGTCGGGCTTCTCGACGAAGCGCTCCACCCGGAGGAAAGCGCGCCCGGCGGCTCGGGCCACGGTCTCACCGCAGCGGATGTAACCGTAGCCCGTTTCCGGCCGTCGCGGCGTGATCCCCAGGGTGAGGAGCACCTCGTGATCGTGCAAAACGCTCTCCCCCGCAGCGAGGACGGCGCGAAACTCCTCTTCCCGCCCGATGACGTGATCCGCCGGCAGCACCACCATGGCGTCCTTGCCAGCGCCGCGGGCTTGCAGCACCGCCGCCGCCAAGCCGATGGCCGGCGCCGTGTTCCGTCCCGTGGGTTCGACGAGGAGGTTCGCCGCCGGCAGCTCGGGCAGCTCATCGCGCACGCCGGGCTCCTGCTCGGCGCGGGTGACGACGAGGATGCGCTCCGGGGGAACGAGCGGCAGCAGGCGTTCGAAGGTGCAGCGGATCAGGCTCAGGGCGCCGTCGATGGAGAGGAGCTGCTTCGGGCGCCGGGCGCGGCTGCGGGGCCAGAAGCGCGTCCCGGCGCCGCCGGCCATGATCACCGCATGCATCCTACTCCTGCACCACGCTCACCTTGACGGTGCCGCGGACATCCAGATGCAAGCGCACCGGCACCTCGTAGCTACCCAGCATCTTGATGTGCTGGGCCAGGACGATTTGCTTGCGCTCCACCGTGATGCCCTGTACCGCCAGGCCATGCTGGATCTCCGCCGGACCCACCGAGCCATAGAGCTTGCCGTCCTCGTCGGCTTTCACCGGCAAGGAGAGCTCCACGCCCCCCAGGCGCTCCGACAGCGCCGTGGCGTCGGTGCGGGCCCGCTGATCGGTGACCTCGAACTTCCGGGACTCCTGCCCTACGAGGCGCTTGGCCCCGGCCGTGGCTTGCAGGGCCAGCTTGCGGGGCAGCAGGAAGTTGCGCGCATATCCGGGTCGCACTTTGACGACCTCACCGCGCCGGCCAAGGCCTTCCACGTGCTCGATCAGAATCAGTTCCATGACAGCCTCCAGGCCGCGGACGCCGGCCTACCGGTAGTGCTCGCGGACGAAGGGGAGCAGCGCCAGATGCCGCGCCCGTTTGATGGCGATGGCGAGCTGGCGCTGATGCCGAGCGCAGGTCCCGGTGATGCGCCGCGCCGCGATCTTGCCGCGGTCGGTCACGAACTTGCGCAAGCGGTTGTGGTCCTTGTAATCGATGGCGGCCACGTGATCCATGCAGAACTTGCACGGCTTCTTCCGACCCGGCTTCTTTTCCTTCTTCTTCTTCGGCATCGTTCCCATGTCAGGCCACCTGCGGTGTCTGGTGTGGCTCCGCCGGCCTGGCACCGGCGCGTTTCGCCGCTTCCAGGTTCTTCGCTTCCCACTCCTCGTCCTGCACGATGAGGGTGCGCAGCACCTGCTCGTCGAAGCGAAGAATGCGATTCAGCTCGGAGATGATGGCCGGCGTCGCCTGCAGGCGCAGGAACAGGTAGTGGCCGTCGGTCTTGTCGTCGATCTCGTAGGCCAGCTTCTTCCGGCCCCAGTTCTCCTGCGTCGTCACCTCGCCGCCCTGGTCGCGGACGATCTTGGCGTACTTCTCGAGACTGGCGCCGACGTTCGTCTCGTCCAGCTGCGCCTCGAGGATCCATGTGAACTCGTACTTGGTGAGCTTGGGCACGCGGCGGTGCACCTCCCTGCGGACTTGCGTCTGCCGAAGCACGGCGGCCCGAGGCGTCG
Source organism: Candidatus Krumholzibacteriia bacterium (assembly GCA_035649275.1). NCBI lineage: Bacteria > Candidatus Krumholzibacteriota > Candidatus Krumholzibacteriia > Candidatus Krumholzibacteriia bacterium. The sequence continues at coordinate 24,802 of DASRJW010000081.1, read as the reverse complement.
CCTGCGCTCGGAAGAAGGGTGGTTTGGTTCGCCTGGTTTGGAAGCCCCGTGGGATTCCGAAGCAAACGCGGGCCAGTATAGGTGGCTTGGGCGAGCCGCCGCAAGTGGGACCCCGGCGGCGCCGGGGCCAGAGCGCCACTCCGGCCCCACGGCTCCAGCGCTGGACCGCACCGAGCAGGCCGCACCGGAGGCGGGCTGCACGGTGGGGCCGGCCTCAGCCTGGCTCCGCCTCGGGAGTGGGTGCGGCGTTCACCAGCGGGCGGGCCCGTGCGACGCCGTGGTCGAGGACGATCTCGACGGCGTCGGCGGCGCGGCTGACGGAGGCCGGCAGGGCCTCGCGCTCTTCCGCTTCGAACTCGCCGAGCACATGCTCCACTAGTTTCCCGGTGGCGTCGGGCGCACCGACCCCGACACGCAAGCGGGGATACGCTTGTGTCTGGAGCGCCGTTTCGATGGAGAGCAGGCCATTGTGGCCACCAGCGCTGCCACCCGGTCGAAGCCGCAGGCGGCCGAAGGGGAGATAGACGTCGTCCACCACGACCAAGAGGTTTTCCGGGGCGAGCCCGTACGCCTCGAGCACCGCACGCGCCGCAGCGCCGCTACGATTGACGTAGGTCCCCGGCTTGACCAGGAGAAGCGACGCGCCGGCGCGCTCGACCTCGGTCACCCAAAGTCCCTCGCGGCGACGAAAGTCGCCGCCGTGCCGCGCCGCGAGCTCGTCGACGACGAGGAAGCCCACGTTGTGCCGGGTGGACGCATAGCGCTTCCCCGGATTGCCGAGGCCGAACACCGCCCACACGGATCAGGAAGAGCCCTTCTCTTTGCCGGACTTCTCCTTGCCTTCCTTTTCCTTGCCTTCCTTCTTCTCGCCTTCCTTCTTTTCGCCTTCCTTCTCGCCCTCGGCTCCGGGCTCGGCAGCAGCCAGAGCCGCAGCCTCCGGGCTGACCTCTTCCGCGGCGCGCTCCGCCGCCGGCAGGCTCACCGTGACCACCGTGGTCTCCGGATGGCTGGTGAACTGGACCCCCGGTCGCTGCAGGTCGGAGACGTGGATCGCCTGCCCGATCTGCAGGTGGCCCACCTCGAGGGTGATCTCATCCGGGATGTCGCCCGGCAGGCACTCCACCTCGACCTCGCGCAGGTGGTGCTCCAGGATGCCGCCCTGAGTCTTGACCCCCTCGGGCTTGCCGAGGAGCACGACCGGTACGGTCATGCGCACGCGCTTCGCCATGGAGACGCGCTGCAGGTCCACGTGCAACACCGCCCGGCTCACCGGATGCACCTGCATCTCCCGCACCAGGGCTTTCTCGCTCTTCGACTCGCCGTGCCAGCGCACCTCCAGGAGACGGTGGTGGGCGCCGGCGCGCCGCAAGGTCTCGAAGTGCACTGCATCGAGGAGGATTGCCTGCGGCTTCTCCCCTTCCCCATAGAAAATGCCGGGCAGCTTGCCGGTCTGGCGCAGCTTGCGGGCGCCGCCCTTGCCGTTCGTCTCGCGGCGCGTCACTTCCACGTGTGCCGTCTCCATAGCCTTTCTCGAACCTCCTGCAGGCACTCGACCCGGCGCATCCCGAGGCGAGCGGTTTCTTGGGTAGCACTCAAATGAACAACGAGCTGATCGATTCCTCGTGATGGATGTTGAGGATGGCCTTGCTCAACAGCTTCGAAATGTCCAGGACCCGCACCTTGGCGGGCACGTCGGGCGAGCGCAACGGCAGCGTGTTCGTCACCGTCACCTCGTCGATGGGAGCCTCCTGGAGACGCTGGAACGCGGTGCCGGAGAAGACGCCATGCGAGGCGGCGGCGATGATCCGCCGCGCCCCGCGCCGCTGCAGCTCCAGCGCCGCCTGGCACAGGGTGCCGCCGGTGCTGATGAGATCGTCGAGGATCAGGCAGTCCCGGCCCTCCACCTCGCCGATCACGTTCATGAGCTCCGCCTGATCCGGACCGGTGCGGCGCTTGTCCACGATGGCCAGGTCCGCCCCCAGGCGCTTGGCGAAGGCGCGGCCCATCTTGACCCCGCCCGCATCGGGCGCCACCACGACGACGTCCTTCAAGTCCAGACCGCCGATGTACTGCATGAGCACCGGCGCCGCATACAAATGATCCAGGGGGATGTCGAAGAAACCCTGGATCTGCGACGAATGCAGGTCCACCGTGAGGACCCGATCCGTCCCCGTCTGGACGATGAGGTTGGCGCAGAGCTTGGCGGTGATGGAGACGCGCGGCTGGTCCTTGCGGTCGGCGCGAGCGTAGCCGAAGTAAGGGATCACCGCGGTGATGCGGCCGGCGGAGGCGCGCCGGCAGGCGTCGACGAGCATGAGCAGCTCCATCAGATGGTCCGCCGGCGGATAGGTGGACTGCATGATGAACACGTCCACGCCGCGCACATTCTCCTCGATCTGCACGAAGATCTCGCCGTCGGCGAAACGGGTGACTTCGGCGCGCCCGAGTGGCTGCCCCAGGTGCCGGCAGACCGCCTCGGCGAGATCGCGGCTGGCGTTGCCGCAGATGAGCCGCAGCCGATTCTTCGCCATCACCCGTCTCCTCGCTCAGCGCCGGGAACTGGTTGGGGCGGCAGGATTCGAACCTGCGGATGCCAGAACCAAAATCTGGTGACTTGCCACTTGTCGACGCCCCAAGCCCGCTGACTCACGCGCAGACAGCGGTCGCTTGCCCCGGGGCGACCCTGCCTAGCGGAAGAATTCCACGCCGGACTGGACCGACTCGACGAGGACCGTGCGCCAGCCGCGGCGTAGCAGTCCCCGCTCGGCCCGCGCCGCAGCTTCGGGCGTCGCGAAGGCGGCGAACATACCGCTGCCGCTACCGGTCATCATCGCGACCGGGGCGCCACTCTGCTGCAGCCTTGACGCGATCTCGACGAGCTCGGGATGGGCGGGGCAAACCGCATCCTCGAGCCGATTGTAGAAGCTCTGGCCCGCCTCCGGATAGCGCGCCAGGATCGGCTTGAGGCGGTCCAGGTTAAGTGCGTGCGACCGGCGTGTCAATCCCATGTGGAGATTGGCGTAAGCCCAGGACGAGAGCACCGGGATCCCCGGAAATACCAGGAGAAAACTGGTGCGCGGCAGCGCCGGCAGCGACACCAGGCGCTCGCCGCGGCCGCGACCGAGGGCGGTCCCGCCGCGCAGGCAGAACGGCACGTCGGAGCCGAGCGTGGCACCCACGCTCTCCAGGGTTTCCGGCGTGCACCCCAGCTCCCAGAAAACGTTGAGTCCGATCAGCGTCGCCGCCGCATCGGCGCTGGCGCCGCCGCAGCCCGCTGCCGCCGGGATCGATTTGTAGAGATCGAGACGCACGCCGCGAGGCGGCGCCGACAGACCAGCCGCCGCGAGCAGCGCGCGGGCGGCGCGCATGCTGAGGTTGTCCTCGCCGCGGGGCACGCCGGGGGCGTCGCAGAGAAGGGAGAGGCCGCTCGGGCGCGGCACGAGATGCAGCGAGTCGCACAGGCTCACGCTCTGCAGCACGGTTTCGACGTCGTGGTAACCGTCGGGCCGGCGGCGCAGCACTTCCAGATGCAGGTTGAGCTTGGCGAAGGCGCGCAGACCGAGGGCACCCACCGGCAGGGCCTGCGCCGTGTCCATGCGGGCCTGACGCCTGGGCATGAGCGGCGCGCTGGCTCTGCCCTCAGGGCGGAACGCCCGCGGGCCTTCGCGCCGCGGCGGTGCCGGCGGTCGACCCGAAGGTGGGTGCGGCCGCGAGCCACCTCGCCTTGGTGGTGCCGAGGGTCGGCCCGGCGGTCGTGGGGGCCGCGTGCCTTCGCGCCGCCGCGGCGCCGTCTTGGTGGGCCGAGCGCTCATGTTTGGGCGCGGTAGATGACCACGGCGACGCAGAGGAACCAGGCGATCACTGTCGCCCAGAGCGAGCGTTCGGTGAGCAGGATCTCGGCGGGGTCGCCGCCAAGGTTGCGCCGGTAGACGAGGAACATGTAGCGGGTGAGGCCGGCGACGACGATGGGGATGGTGTACATGAGGTTCTCCGTGCCGAAGTGCTGCACCGTCTCGGGCCAGATCGTGTAGATCGAGTAGGCGATGAGCGTTCCCGTGGCGGCAACGTTGATGAGCTGGTTCAACAGCTCCTCGGAGTACGCCATGAGAGTGCTGCGGTGCTTGCCCGCATCCAGGATCGAGCGGTACTCGTGCAGGCGCTTGCAGAGCCCGAGGAAGAGGGAAAGGAAGAAGGTGACCACGAGCAACCACGGTGAAATGGTCAGGTGCACCGTGGCGGTGTTGAGGGCGACGACCCCGGCGATGGCGCGGATGAGGAAGCTGATGGCGATGCTGATGACGTCGACGATGACGATGTTCTTCAGCACCAGCGAATAGGCCAGATTGAAGGCGAGAAAGCCGACGCTGATGAGGAAGAAGCGCGGTCCCAGGAGGGCGGCTCCCATCAACGCCAGACCCAGCACCAGCACCACGCCGGTGAGGGCGGTGCGCACGCGCAGCTGTCCCGAGGCCAGGGGCCGCCGGCGTTTGACCTCGTGCCGGCGGTCCGCTTCCAGGTCGAGGAGATCGTTCACGGTGTAGACGACGCCGGAAAGCAGGCAGAAGACCACGAAGGCGAGCATGCTGCGCAGCACCATGGGAATCTGCAGCAGGTTCTTGGAGAAGATGAGAGCGGCGAAGAGCACCAGATTCTTGCTCCACTGCCGCACCCGCATCTCATGCAGGAAGAGCCCCAGCGTACCTCCGGAGCCGGCCGGGCCCAGCTCGGGCGCCACCGTCTCCCCTCGGGTGGAGGGCGGGGTCGCCGCCTCTAGCTTTTCCTGCGCCATGCTCTAGCCTCGGGAACTCGGGGTGGAACTCGAACGCCGCAAGAGATCGCGCACCTTCACCACCAGCAGGTCGATGGCCACGTCGTTGTGCCCCCCATGCGGGATGATGAGGTCCGCGTAGCGCTTGCTGGGCTCGACGAACTGCTGAAACATGAGCTTCACCGTGTTCCGGTACTGGGCGATGACGGAAACCGGATCGCGCTGCCGTTCGCGCACGTCCCGCTCCAGGCGGCGCATGAAGCGCTCGTCCCCATCCTCGTCGATGAAGATGCGGATGTCCATCTGCCGGCGGAGCGCCTCGTTCTCCAGCACCAAGATCCCTTCGAGGAGAATGATGTCGGCGGGACCGAGCCGCAGGCGCTGCTCGCGGCGGCGGTGCTGGTCGTAGTCGTACACCGGACTCTCGATCACCCCGCCGTCCTTCAAGGTCTCGATGTCGGCGAGCAGCAGCGGCGCCTCGAAAGCGTCCGGGTGGTCGTAGTTGATCCGGGCGCGCTCCTCCAAAGGCAAGTGCGCGAGGTCGCGGTAATAGTTGTCCTGGTGCAGGATGAGCACCCGCTCGTCGGGGAAGTGACTCTTCACCTTGAGTGCCGCGGTGGTCTTGCCCGAGCCGGTGCCGCCGGCAATGCCGATCACCACGGGACGCTGCAAGAACCCTCCAGCAGGCGCGAGACTTCTTGCAGCCTAACAAGTTACGCTAGCGGGCCGCAAGGCGGGCCGGGCCTCCCGCAACGCATGCTAAGGTGGAGCGAAAGCACCCAGAGAGCGGGGGACCCTTGAATCGCAACACTTTCCGCGAGTACGACATCCGCGGTGTGGCCGGCGTGGACCTGGACGCGGGGGCGATGGAAACGCTCGGCCGCGCCTTCGGCACCTACTACCGCGCCCGCGACCTGCGCCGCCTCGTCGCCGCCCGGGACATGAGACTCTCTTCCGAGGAGTACTTGGCGGCGCTAATGCAGGGTCTGCTCTCCACGGGCTGCGACGTCATCGACATCGGACTCGTGCCCACTCCGGTGCTCAACTACGCGGTCGAGACGCTCGCCGCCGACGGCGGCCTCGTCGTCACCGCGAGCCACAATCCGCCCCAGTTCAACGGCCTCAAGAGCCGTACCCGGACGCGGGCGATTTTCGGCGCGGACCTCCAGGAGATCTGGAAGGTGGCGCAAGAGGGGCGCTTTGCTTCCGGCCGCGGCGCCCGCGAGCAGCGCCCGATCCTGGACGACTACGGCAAGCGCATTCACGGCGACGTCCGCTTGCGTCGACAGATGCACGTGGCGGTGGATTGCGGCAACGGCACTGCCGGTGTCATCGCCCCTCGCCTGCTGGAAGCGCTGGGCTGCCGGCTCGAACCGCTGTACTGCGAGCCCGATGGGCGCTTCCCACACCATGTCGCCGACCCCACGGTGCCCGAGTACATGGCCGATCTCGCCGCCGCGGTGCGCAAGACCGGTGCTGCCGCCGGCATCGGTTTCGACGGCGATGCGGACCGCGTCGGCCTGGTGGACGAAAACGGTCGGCTCCTCTTCGGCGACCAGCTCCTCGTCCTCTTCGCCCGCGCCATCCTGCCGCAACGGCCTGGAGCGGCGGTGGTCTTCGACGTCAAGTGCAGCCAGGCGCTCGTCGACGAGGTGCGCCGCCTCGGCGGCCGGCCGGAGATGTGGCGCACCGGCTATCCCCACATCATGTCCCGCATGAGCGAGACCGGCGCCGTGCTCGGCGGCGAGATGAGCGGTCACATGTTCTTCGCCGATCGCTATTACGGCTTCGACGACGGCATCTACGCCGCCTGCCGGGCGCTGGAAATCCTGGCCGCAGCGGACCGCCCCCTGAGCGCTCTCCTCGCCGATCTGCCGCAGTTCGTCTCCACGCCGGAGATCCGGGTGGATTCCAGCGACGAGGACAAGTTCCGCATCGTCGAAGCGGTGGCGGCGCACTTCCGCCCGAAGCACCCGACGATCGACGTGGATGGCGTGCGCATTCTCTTCCCCCGCGGCTGGGCACTGGTGCGCGCCTCCAACACCCAGCCCATCCTGGTGCTCCGCTTCGAGGCCGACAGTGACGATGCGCTCGCGGAGATCCGCGGCACCGTGCAGGCCGAGCTGCAGAGCCTCGGCGTCCAGGCCGGCCCGTGAACGGTCGGATCCCCGCAGCGGGCCCGACCACCGCAGCAGCCGCGGGAACGTTGGCCCTGGAGCGGACCCGCGTCGCCCTCGTGCACGACTGGCTGACGGGGATGCGGGGCGGCGAGAAGTGCCTCGAGGTGCTCTGCGAGCTCTTCCCTCGCGCCGATCTCTTCACCCTGCTCCACGTCCGCGGCAGCGTCTCCCCCACCATCGAGCGCCATCGCATCCGCACCAGCTTCATCCAGCGGCTGCCGGGTGCAGCGCGCGGCTACCGTCGTTACCTGCCGCTCTTCCCGCGGGCGGTGGAAGGATTGCGTCTCCGCGACTACGACCTCGTCGTCTCCACCAGTCATTGCGTCGCCAAGGGTGTGGTGCCGCCGCCCGGGGCGCTGCACGTCTGCTACTGCCACACCCCGATGCGCTACGTGTGGGATCGCTTCGACGACTACTTCGGCCCCGGGCGCGCCCGCGGCATGACGCGACTCGCCGCCAAGCTGGCCCGCGGGCCGCTCCAGCGTTGGGACGTGCGCAGCGCCGCGCGGGTGCACCACTTCGTCGCCAACTCCGAGAACGTGCGCCAGCGCCTCCGCCGCACCTACAGCCGCGACGCCACCGTGATCCACCCGCCGGTGGATTGCTCCCGCTTCGCCCCGGAGCCACAGGCGGATAGGACAAGTTTCCTCGTCGTCGGGGCGCTCTCGGGTTACAAACGCGCCGATCTCGCGGTCGAAGCCTGCCGTAGGGCTGGCGTCCCCCTCGTCGTTGCCGGCGACGGCCCTGACCGGAAGCGCCTGCAGCAACAGGCCCGCGGCGCCGACGTCACCTTCCTCCCGTGGCAGAGCGACACGGAACTTCCCCGCCTCTTCGCCCGCTGCCGCGCCCTCCTCTTCCCCGGCGTCGAAGACTTCGGCATCACCCCGGTCGAGGTCATGGCTTCCGGGCGCCCGGTCATCGCCCGCGCCGAAGGTGGCGCGCTCGAGACGGTCGTGGACGGTGAAACGGGCGTTCTCGTGCTCTCCGAGGATCCAGAGGCCTGGGCGGAGGTGCTGCGGCGCTTCGACGACAGCCGCTTCGCTCCCGAAGTGCTCCAGCGCCAGGCGCTCCGCTTCGACCGCCCGCTCTACGCTGAGCGCATGCGCGCCGAGCTCGAGCACCTCTTCGAGACTTGGCGCCAACACAGCTAGGCTGCTTGACGGGAAGTATATACAAGTGTATATTCTAGGGTGTGCGGTTCACGTGGGACGCAGCCAAGAACACGCTCAACCTTCGCAAACGTGGTTTCGATTTCGCGTTTGCGACACTCATCTTCGACGGGCCGGCACTGGTTCGCGAGGATCGACGGTGGGATTATGGCGAGCGCCGGTTCATTGCCATAGGCGTTGCTGACGGGCTGCATCTCACGGTTGTTTTTACCGACCGAGTCCGGGCCGACGGCGAGCTTGTGCGTCGGATCATTTCGGCTCGGCGCAGCAGCCGACAGGAGAGGCAGGTATATGAGCACCGCGTCACGTAATCGCAAGCGGCCAAGTCGCGGCAAGGCTGATCTCGGACGACTGCGGCGCATGAGTGACTCGGAGATCTTGCGCACGTCGCCACCGGAATTGGTAGATTTGCCGGACGATTTCTGGTCCGAAGCTACGGTCGTAGCACCCGTCGCGAAGCGGGCGATCTCGCTTCGCGTCGACGAGGACGTGCTGGCATGGTTCAAGGCCGCCGGACCTCGCTACCAGTCGCGAATGAATGCCGTACTGCGAAGCTACGTCACTCACGTTCGTGGCATTCGTCGGCGTAAAGGGGCAGCCTAACAGCAGGTGAGATCAGAACCAGTCAACCGACGGCGCGCATTTCCTGCCCGTCACCCGGATGCAGTCGACTGCCGGGCTGTAGCCACCAGGGCGACCGAAGGAGTACAGCCGCAGGGCGTAGAGCGTCCCGATGGGGACGATGGGCGTGATGTCGATGGGCCCGACCTCATCCCAAGCGCCGCACAAGTCGCCGTAGTGCCCGTACACGATCATCACGACGTACCCGGGAAGGTCTTGACAAACGTGATAGTCGCCCGGACTTCGGCCCAGGGGAACGACCTCGACGTGAGAGGGAAACGCGTGTCCCACGGCGAATTCGTCTCCACCGCCACCGTGATCGGGCCGGCGCACCGCAGCGGGAAGAACGCCCGCCGAGCGGCGCCAGCGCCGAGAGAGCCACTGTTGCAACAGCGATGCGGCATCGCATCAGCGGAAGACTTGCCTTACGCGAGACCACGGGACTCGCTCCGCCGCCGGCGTAGCGTTCATGGGATCAACCGCCGAACAACGGGATCACTCTTCTGCTTGGAACCTACGCCCAGCGGTCTCAGCAATCAAACAACCGGCGCGGTGGTGTGATTGACAATGGTGATTCCACCATGCGCAAGGGTTGCGGCTCTGTGTGGGCGGCCGAACTCGCCGGCGACCTTACTCTCCTTTTGTCAGGCGAGTTCACGCGACAGCCACTTCAGTGCCAGTGGACGTCGGTGGCAGTCCTCTCGCCGGCGTACCAGATGCCGGGGTGCTCCAGGGCGGTGCCTGCAGGCCGGAGCTCGCTGGGCAGCTCGTGCACATCGATGCGGAAGAGCTCTTCCAGGCTTTGCAGCACGAAGCTGTCGGCCTCGAGCTGCTTCTCCACGAGCGCCCGCGCCTCACTTCGGCTGGAGGCGCTGAGGAAGAACTCCTGTACGTAGCTCGGGTTCTGCCGGCGCCCGGAGCGAGCGCGTCGCTTCGGCGCTACCGTGGCGATGGCGCGCCAGGGCACGAGCCCCAGCGGCCGACCCTCGTCGTCGAGGTTCTGGTCCTCGTCGAGCTGCAGGCTGAGGCCGAAGACGTGGCGGAGCATGTCCGCAACGCTCAGGTAATCGTATTGCGTTCCACGCAGACCGCGGTACTGGGTCAGCGCCAGGTGCGTGTGCGAGCGCTCGTAGTAGTACTCCAGCTTGCGCGGCTGCAGCCCGTGCTTCTCGAGGAGCGCCCGCACCGGGCCCAGATCGGGAGCGAACACCACCAGCTCCTTGTGGTCCGCCAGGAACACTTCCACCGGATCGTCGCGACCGAAGGCGCCGAGACCGAGCATGCCATCCTCGGTGAAGATGAAATCGTAAGCTTTGAAGACCTCGATGAACTGCTCCCGGGTGACTTCGGATTCGCTCAAGAAGACGTCGCGCTCGGTGTAGATGTCCTCGGAAGCCCGCTCCAGCACGACGTGCACGCGCTCGGGCAGGAGCTGGCACAGATCCAGGAAGAGCGGGATCAGTTTCTCGGCGCTGACCACGATCACGGCGCGATAGCGATCGCCGGGAGCGTCGTCGTCCTCGGCGGTGAAGTAGTCCGATTCGTACCCTTCCAGCTGCTCGTAGTCCTCGTCGGGAAAGCTGCCGTAGGGGTAGAGGAAGTTCCCCACCTTCTTGCGCACCAGGGGCAGCAGCTCGTGGGCCTGAGACACCGCGGTTCTCCTGCTCAGTAAGCGTTGCGCCGGGAGAGCACCGAGCGCAACGTCAGCGCCAGGATCTTCACATCCAGCGCCAAGGACCAGTTCTCCAGGTAATAGATGTCGTAGAGCGTGCGCTCTTCCAGGGGCGTGTCGCCCCGCAAGCCGTTCACCTGCGCCCAGCCGGTGATGCCGCACCGCACCTTGTGGCGTTCGAAGTAGCGCGGAATGGCGCTGCGAAACTCCTCCACGAAGACAGGACGTTCCGGCCGCGGCCCCACCAGGCTCATCTCGCCGCGGAGCACGTTGTAGAGCTGCGGCAGCTCGTCCAGGCTGAGCCGGCGCAGCCACCGTCCCGCCGGCGTGGTGCGCGGGTCGCCGGCACGGGCGAAGACAGGGCCCGTGTGGCTTTCCGCGTCCTGCCGCATGGTGCGGAACTTCAGCATCTGGAAGACCGTCCCATCCCGGCCGACGCGCTGCTGCCGGAAGAGCACGGGCCCCGGCGAGGTGAGGCGCACGACGAGGGCGATGCCCAGCATGAGGGGCGCCCCGAGCACGCAGAACAGTCCCGCCACCACGAGATCGAAGGCGCGTTTGAAGACGCGATGGATGCCGGTGAGTGTCACCTGCCGCAGCTCGAGGAAAGGAAGCCCCGCGACCGATTGCAGCCGCAGGTTGGTGGCGCGCAGATCCTGCAGGTCCGGGACGAAGGTCACGCGCACCTGCGAATCGGCGAGCGCTTCGAGGAGCGGCAGGAAGCGCTCGACTTCCCGGAGTGGCAGCGTCACCAGGATGCCGTCCAGGTGGTGTCGCTCCACCACTTGCTCCACCTGCGCCAGACGCCCGAGAGCGGGCAAGCGCCCCGGTTCGTCGTCGGCGAGGAGGATCTCGCCGGCCACTTCCATCCCCAAACCGGGTCGCTGCCGCAGGGCCCGCAGTAGGCGTTCTTGCGCGGCGTTGCGCCCTAGAACGGCGACACGCTCCAGGCCGACGCCGTGGGCGCGGGCCAGGAGGTGCAAGTAGCGCGCGAAGAGACGCCCGGCCACCAGGGCGACGTAGCTCGTCGCCATGAAACCGAGGGCGAAGGAACGCGAGAAGGAATAGCCGCGGTAGAAGAAGGCGATGGCCACGAGAAAAAGAGTCGCCGTGATGACGCTGCGGGCGAGCCCGGTGATGTCGTCGGCGAAGGTCGGGCGGCGGCGCAGGTCGTACATGCCGTGGGCATGGAAGATGACGAGGAAAACGAGCAGCATCCCGAGAGAACCGAGAAGATAGATGGCGAGATCCGGGACGCCCTTGGGGACGGCGAACCAGCCGGAGAGGAACCGCGCCCAATAGACGGAGAGGAAAGCACTCTCCAGCATGAGCAGATCCCCGGCGAGGAGGATGCTCGGAAGGACGAGGGTGGTGTTGCGGATCCGCAGCCTGCTGGGCACCGCTCCCGCGAGTTCCGGGGGCGGCGCCTCGCCGAAACGCGGCGCTCCCGCCGTCGTGGAGGCGCCCGATGTGGGTTGCACTTCTGTCCGCGTGCGCTGCATGCACCTCTCCTGGCCCGCGGGGCCTTCGACCCTTGCCCGCGACTTTAACCCGTGGCTCTAGCCCGCGGCCACTTCGTCCGGGCGGGCGGCGAGGTAGGCCTGCAGTGCCTCCTGCCAGTGCCGGAGCGCCGGCAGACCCTGGCGCAGGTAGCGGCCGTTGTCGAGGACGGAGTTCCGCGGCCGCCGTGCCGGCCGCGGGAACTCGTCGCTGCGACAGGAACGCACGCGGCCTGCAAATCGCAGCGCCACGGCGATGGCGGCGGCGAACTCGTACCACGAGCATTGGCCCGTGTTGGTCACATGGAAGAGACCCGACGCTCGCGCTTCCAGCAGACGCCGGAGAGCAGCGGCCAGGTCGAGGGTATACGTGGGAGAGCCCACCTGGTCGTCGACCACGCGGACTTCCTCCTGCGTACGCAGCAGCCGCGCCATGGTGCGGACGAAATGGCGTCCCCCCGGACCGAAGACCCAGCTGGTGCGCACGATGCATCCCGGTGCTCCCATGGCGAGCACATGCTCCTCGGCGGCACGCTTGCTACGACCGTAGACGTTGATCGGTGCGGTTTCGTCGTCTTCGCGGTAAGGACGCTGTAGGGCGCCATCGAAAACGTAGTCGGTACTGATGAGAAGGAGTCGTGCCCGAGCCGCCGTCACCGCCCGGACCACGTTCTCCGTGGCGACGGCATTGTCCCTCCAGGCTCGTTCCGGGTCGCCCTCGCAGCCATCCACGTCGGTCCAGGCGGCGCAATGCACCACGACATCGGGAGCGAGGGCGGCGAGATGGGTGTGGGTGGAGGATGCGTCGGCGAGATCGCAGTCACTGCGCCGGAGGGGCAGCACCTCGTGAGCGCTCCGGCACTCTTCGACGACAGCGCTGCCCAACATGCCCGCCGCCCCGGTGACGGCGACGCGAAGCCGCGCCCCGGGCGCGGGCGGCGTTCTGCCTGGCGCGACCACGAGCGCTCCTCACGCGAGCTGAATCTCGCTGTTGTCTCCCACCATGAACTTGTAGGCCTTCGGCCGGACGGCGCCGCGCAGCAAGCGTACGTTGCGCCCCACCAAGCTGCTCTCGATGCGCGCCCCGATGCCCACGATCTGCGCCGCCTCGAGGACGATGCTGTGCTCGATCTCACTGTCTTCGATGAGACAGGAGCCGGCGATGGACGTGAACGGACCGATGTAGCTCTTGCGCACCACCGTGCCGGCACCGAGGATCAAGGGCCCGCGCAGCACGCTCGCTTCCACCTGCGCTCCCGCCTCGATGACCACGTGCCCCTCGACCGTGGAGGCTCCATCCACCTTGCCTTCCACCCGGCGCTGCAGACCCGTGAGCACCAGACGATTGGCCTCGAGCAGATCCTCCAGCTTCCCCGTGTCCTTCCACCAACCCTGTATGACGTGGGCGCGCACGCTGCGCCCGTGATCGACCAGGTGCTGGATGGCATCGGTGATCTCCAGCTCGCCACGGGCGCTGGGGCGGATGGCGTGCACCGCCGCGAAGACGGTGGCGTTGAACATGTAGACGCCGACGAGGGCCAGGTCGCTCTTCGGCTTCTGCGGCTTCTCCTCCAGCCGCAGCACCTGCCCGCGCGCGTCCAGTTCGGCGACGCCGAAGGCGCTCGGGTTGCCCACGTGAGCGAGGAGGATCTGGGCGTCGCAGCGCTGCTCCTGGAATTCGCGCACGAAGTCGCGGATCCCGTCGCGCACCAGATTGTCGCCGAGGTACATGACGAAGGGAGAGTCTTGCAAGTACGGCTGCGCGATCTTGACGGCATGGGCCAGGCCGAGGGGCGCCTCCTGCTGGATGTACTGCACCCGCAAGCCGAAGGCCGAGCCGTCGCCGACGGCGCCCTCGATTTCCTGGTGCGTGTCACCGACGACGATGCCGACCTCGGTGATGCCCGCTTCGCGCATGGCGTCGAGCCCATAGAAGAGGATGGGCCGGTTCGCCACCGGCACCAGCTGCTTGGCGCTCGTGTGAGTGATCGGGCGCAGGCGCGTGCCCTTGCCGCCGCTCAGGATGAGTGCTTTGATCGCCGTCCCTCCCAAGGGCTCCAGCAAGCTTACTGCGTGGTGAGCGCCACCACGGAGATCACCAGCGCCGACACCGAGGTCAACACCCCGAGGGCGGCAACCATCTTGCTCCCGGTGCTGCGGTTGACGTGGACGGTCTCGCCCCGTCCGACGTCGCTGCCCCGCTTGCCGCTGCGCGGATTGCCGTCGGCGCTCAGGATGGTGACGTGGTCGCGGTTGCCTCCGGGCGCCGTGCCCCCTGCCTGACCGATGTAGTCGTTCACTTCCCAGTCGGCCCGATAGGGGAACCGGCCAGGCTGGGCCACCATGCCGCTCACGTAGACGTAGTCACGCACGCCCGAGACAGAGAACACGTCGCCGTCGTGCACCGGATGATCCTGGGCTCCGGACAGCACCTGGGCCAGGTCGACGTGCACCTCTTCTTGCTTGCCGGTGGAATCGCGGCTGGCAAGGGTGGCATCGTGCAGCGCCGTATTGGGGTCGATCTGCACCACCCGCGGCACCAGGGTGCGGAGGGTCTCGCGGTCGGAAAGATAGAGCGTCTCCCGGCGACCATCGGGCAAGGTGACGAAGACGCGTGCCTTCCCGAGCAACGACGAGCGCACCGAGAGGCGCACCACGTCGTCGGCCGTCGGCGAGTTCCCGGTCAGGTCCATGAGCTCGACGCGCACGACACCTTGCGCATCCATGCGGTCCACGCTCACCTCGGCGAGATCCGCCTGCGGCATGGGACCGCCGGCGACCTCGAGGAGGGCGCGCAGGCTCTCGCCCGGTAACGATTCGTAGGCGCCGGGCCGGGCCACAGCGCCCACGATGTCGACGCGCCGCTGCCGCACCGGCACGAACACCGCTTCCCCCGGCGCCAGATGCGGGTTGGCCGCGCCTTCGCCGCGCCGGTAGTAGGCGTCCAGATCCACCAGGGTGCGCACACCGCCGCTCGGGTCCCGGATCTCGATGCGCCGGCGGGAGGCCGCATCGGTGAAGCCGCCGGCGCGCTCGATCAGTTCGGAAACACGTTCATAAGCCCGCGCCACCAGTGTTCCCGGTTCGCGCACCTCGCCGGTGACGTTGACGCGGAATTGCCGGGCTTCGGCCAGGTAGCAATACACCTCGAAATCGCGGTAACGCTTGGAGAGCGCTTGGCGCAAGGCCTCGCGGAACTCCTTCAGCGTCCGTCCCGCCGCCGGCACCGCGCCCACACCGGGGACGAGAACGACGCCCTCGGGCAGCACCGGCAAGCGCTCGAGCTTCACTTCGCCGAGGAGCAGCATGAAGGCCAGAACGTCCTGGGGTCCGAGAATGTAAGTGGCGGGATCGACGGCGATCTCGTGGGCTTCGACGCTGAAATAGCGTGAGGGCTGGGGCGCTACGGTGGTCGTCGGGAGCGTCGGCCGGGCCGGCGTCGTCTCGCGGGGTTCCTCGCGGCCAGGCGGCAACTGCGCCGCTCCCCGGCTCGCCCCGAGGGCAAGAAGAGAAACGGCGCCGAGCACGATCCAGGAACGCGATCTCCCCATCCTTCTACCCCCTGTCGTCGCCCGTCGGCGACGCACTCCAAGTTTCGCTGCCGTCGCCCGTCGGCGATGCACTCACCCGAACCCGCATCAGAGCATGGAACGCACGAGCGGCACCACCGCGTCGAGGGCTTCCTGCCAGCGGCTCCGGTCGCGCCCGCCGGCTTGGGCGAGGTGCGGCTTGCCGCCGCCGCCGCCGCCGGTGATGCGCGCCACGCGGTTCACCAACTCCCCGGCCCGCAGGCCGCGCCGCACCAGATCATCGGTCACCGCCGCCAGGAAGACGATCTTTCCTTCGATCTCGGTGGAGAGCACGGCAGCGCCGCTCTGCAGCTCGCGTCGCAGCGCATCGGCCAGCTCGCGCAGCGCTTCCAGGCTCGGGGCTTCGACGCGCGCCGAAACGACGCGGGCGCCGTTCACCTCCACCGCCGACTCGAGCAACGCCGTCGATTGGTCACCCGCCAGGCGCACCTGCGTCTCTTCCAGCTGCCGCCGAAGGCGGCGATTCTCCTCGAGGATTTCCTCGATGCGGCGCGACGCATCCTGACCCGGGCCGAGTCCGAGGGCCCGGCCCGCGTTCTGCTGCCGGGCGCGCACCGCCGCCAGCCAGCGAAGCGCGCCGCGCCCGGTGAGCGCCTCGAGGCGGCGCACGCCGGAGGCGATGCTGCCCTCCGTCGTGATGACGAAGAGCCCGATGTCGCCACTCCGACTCACGTGGGTGCCACCGCACAGCTCCATGGAATAGTCCCCGACGCTCACCACCCGCACGCGGGATTCGTACTTCTCGCCGAACATGGCGACCGCACCACGGGCCACGGCACGATCGTAATCTTCGATGTCCGTCTGCACCGGGATATTGCGGAGCACGAGGGCGTTGATCGCCGCCTCCAGGTGTTGCAGCTCTTCCGGCGTCAACGCCGCGTAGTGGTTGAAATCGAAGCGCAGCCGATCCGGCGCCACCAGGGAACCGGCCTGCTGCACGTGCGGTCCGAGCACTTTCTTGAGGGCCGCATGGAGCAAGTGCGTCGCCGTGTGGTTGCGCGCCGTATCGCCGCGCAGGTCCTCTTCCACGGTGGCGAGTACGCGCAGTCCGCCCCGGCTTTGCACCCAGCCGGCCAGATCCTCCCAGGTGCGCAGCTCTTCGGGATGCTGCAGCAGCACCGCGGTGTGCACGATCTGTGCTCCCTCGCGCCGCACGTCCGCGACGCGCCAGATGAGATCGGTGCTGGTGAGGACACCGCTGTCGGCCACCTGTCCGCCGGAAGTGGCGTAGAAGGGCGTGCTCTCCAGAACCAGATCGAAGCTCTCGCCGGCGAGCGCCATCCCGGACCGCACCTCTGCCTCCTGGCGCTCGCCGCGGCGCCAGCGCAGGAGCACGAGTGGCGACTCCTCGCGCACCCGTTCGTAGCCCACGAAGGTAGTCGCCTTGGAGGTGGCAAGGACGAGCTCCGGACGCTCCCCGGGCGCGCTCTTGGGGCGGAAGGCGGCGCGTTCGCGCGCCCGCTGGCGCTGTTCCTCCATGGCGGCGCGGAAACCGTCGTGATCGATGCGGACGTCGTGCTCCTGCGCCATCTCGGCAGTCAGCTCCGGCGGAAAGCCATACGTATCGTAAAGATTGAACACCTCGCGCCCCGGGATGACGTTGCCGCTGTCGCGGGCCGCGGCCAGGGCCGCCTCGAAGCGCGACATGCCGGCCTCGAGGGTGCCGAGGAAGCGTTCTTCCTCCGCCTCGACGAGCGCCGCCACCCGCGACGTCACCTGCTCGAGCTCCGGATAGGCGTCGGCCATGCCGCCGGCCACGGTGTCCACCAACTTGTAGAGGAAAGGTTCCTCCACGCCGAGCCGGCGCAGCTTGCCGCTGGCGCGGCGCAGGATGCGCCGCAGCACATAGCCTCGCCCCTCGTTGGAGGGATAGATGTTCTCGGCGAGCGCGAACACCAACGCCCGCACGTGATCGGCGATGGCGTTCATCGCCAGCCGCGTACTCTCGTCGCGCTGGTAGGGCACACCGCAAAGTTCCTCGATGCGCCCGATGAGCGGACGGAAGAGGTCGGACTGGAAGTTGTCCGCCACCCCTTGGGCGATGAAAGCCGTGCGTTCGAGCCCCATGCCAGTGTCGATGCCGGGATGCGCCAGAGGCACGAGCTTGCCGCCGGCCTGCATGTCGAACTGCGGGAACACCAGGTTCCAGAATTCGATGTAGCGGTCGCAGCTGCAGCCCACCGCGCACTCTTTCCGGCCGCAGCCGCCGCGGCCGGTGTCGAAGTACAGCTCCGAGCTCGGGCCGCAGGCGCCGGTGTCACCCGCCGGGCCCCAGAAGTTGTCCGCCTTGCCGAGACGCACGATGCGCTCCGCGGGCAGGTTGGCGACGCGACGCCAGAGGCTGGCCGCTTCGTCGTCGTCCTCGTACACCGAAACCCAGAGGCGGCTGCGGTCGATGGCGAGGACGCGGGTGGTGAAGTCCCAGGCCCACTCGATGGCCTCGGCCTTGAAGTAATCGCCGAAGCTGAAGTTGCCCAGCATCTCGAAGAAGGTGTGGTGGCGGAGCGTCCGCCCGACGCTCTCCAGGTCGTTGGCGCGCAGACACTTCTGCACCGTCGTGGCGCGCTTGAAGGGCAGCTTCTCCGGCGGCGTGGCGAAGAGCGGCTTGAACTGCACCATGCCGGCCACGGTGAAGAGCAAAGAGGGGTCCTCGGGCACGAGAGGGGCGCCGGGACGCACGGTGTGCCCGCGCTCGGCGAAGAACTGCAGGTAGGCCTGGCGGATCTCGTGGGCGGTTCGTGCCACGTTCGATGCTCCGGGAATGAGCGGCTAGCCGAAACGAGAGCGCCCGCTCCCGGCGTCGTCTTCGCCGGGCTCCTGGCCCAGGAGGGCGCGGCAGACCTCGCCCACCGTTTCGAGGCCGAAGCCCCGCGCGGCCAGATAGCGCCCGAGCCGCGCCGCCGCTTTCGCCGGCGGTAAGCCACGGCAGGCAGGCAAACGCTGGCGCGCCGCCGCCAGTGCCAGCTCCTTCTCGTCGCTCCGGCCGCGCCAGGCGGCGAGAGCCACCTCGGCCTCGGGCTCCGGCACGCCCTGCGCCGCGAGCGCCGCCTCGAGCACGGCCAGCGCCACGGGGCGGCGCGACAGTTGCGCCTCGACGAACCATTGGGCGAAACGCGCGTCGTCGACGAGCCCCTGCTTGCGGAGCTCGGCGACGACGCTCTCGCCCACCTCAGCGACAAACCCTCGGGTCTCGAGGTAGCGGCGCACGTCGCGTTCGGTCCGCGGCCGCCCGCGGAGCCAGCGCAACACGCGCGCCGCCGCTTCCCGCCGTGACGCCGCGGCTACGAGGGCTTGGCGCATGCGCTCGGTAATCTCGAGCCCCGGCACGAGACCGAGCTCAGCCGCGGCCGTGCCGGCGATCTCGAAGCGAGATCCGCCGGCATGCACGACCACGGTGTTCTTGCCCGGAACCGGGGACAGACGTTGGATGCAGTCCCCCATGCCTTGTCTTCAGCGGCTCGGCGTCGGGCGCCCGCCGGCTTTCACCGCCACCGGTTTGCCCGCCCCGTCCTTCCCGCCTTCATCCTTCACCGCGCGCAGCTCCGGTTTGCCCCGCGGCGCCTCGACCTTGCCGTCTCCAGCCGGCCCCGCGTGAGGCGCTCGGCTCGCCGCTCCCACCGGGACAGGCGATGCAGCGGCCGGTGTGCCGGGCACCACCGTGACCCGCGCAGCTACGGCCGCGCCCGCCGCGGCTGCACCTGCTGCCGTCGCACCGGCGGCCGTGGCGCTTGTGGTGGCTCCGGGTGCTGCGGCCGCCGTACCGGCCGCCCCAGGAGCGGTTGTCGCCGCCTCGCCGTTGCCAGGAGCGGGGAGATAGTGCGCGCGGATGCGCGCCACGATCGTTTCCAGCGCCTTGGGATTCTCTTGCAGGTACTGCTTGGCGCGCTCCCGTCCCTGACCGATCTTGTCCTCGCCGAAGGTGAGCCAGGTACCGCTCTTGTCGATGACCTCGCTCGCCACCCCCAGGTCGACGACGTCGCCCAGGAAGCTGATGCCCTCGCCATAGATGATGTCGAACTCGGCGGTGCGGAAGGGCGGCGCCACCTTGTTCTTCACCACCTTCACCTTGGTGCGGTTGCCGACGATGTTCTCGCCGTCCTTGAGGTTGGCGATGCGCCGGATGTCGAGGCGCACGGAGCTGTAGAACTTGAGCGCGTTGCCGCCGCTCGTCGTCTCCGGGTTGCCGAACATGACGCCGATCTTCATGCGGATCTGATTGATGAAGACGACGCAGGTGTTGGTCTTGCTCACCACGCCGGCCAGCTTGCGCAACGCCTGCGACATGAGCCGCGCCTGCAGTCCCACGTGGGAATCGCCCATCTCGCCTTCGATCTCGGCGCGCGGCACCAGCGCCGCTACCGAGTCGATGACCACCACGTCGATGGCGCCGCTGCGCACCAGGACCTCGACGATGTCGAGGGCCTGCTCGCCCGTGTCGGGCTGCGACACCAGCAGGTTGTCCACGTCCACGCCAAGCTTGCGCGAGTACACCACGTCGAAAGCGTGCTCCGCGTCGACGAAGGCGGCGATGCCGCCGGCGCGCTGGGCATTGGCGATGATGGACTGGGCCAGCGTGGTCTTGCCCGAACCTTCGGGCCCGAAGATCTCGAGGACCCGGCCCCGCGGCACGCCGCCCACGCCAAGGGCGATGTCCAGGCTGAGACTGCCCGTGGGTATGACGGTCACGCCCTCGTGCTGCTTGCGCTCGCCGAGTCGCATGATCGAGCCGTCACCGAATTGCTTGCGGATTTGCGCCACCGCCAGGTCGGCCCGCTGCCTGGGACCGTCCTTGACCTCGCCCTTCGCATCCTTCTTGGCTGGCGCTTGTGGTTGCTTCATGGCCCCGAAACTCCTTGGCTTGGACACACCTCATCCATGCTTCCCCCCTGGGGAAGCCCGCTGCCCGCCTTGATGTCGACGTCGATCGTGGCCCCGCAGAAGCGCCGCGGAAACCGAACGAGGGCTCAACCCAACCCCGATCGGCATGCCCGATGTAGCCGAGCCAGCCTAGCATGGCGGCAGGGGCCCTGCAACGCGCCATTAGCCCCGGACGGCGGGCGGCGCACCCGGGGCAACTGCTTGGACGCGAGCGGCTTGCGGCCGTGGGAGGCGCCACCTCCGGCAACACCCAACGTCGCCGGCGGCGACAGCGAGAAGACGCGACGAGGCGCGTCGCCACGGGAAACGACGCACGTCCTTCCATGACCTGCCGACGTTACAAGGGTCGCGCCAAAACGAAGTTTCCCGTCGCTGCCCACGGGAGTAATCTACGTGCCTCGAGTACTGCCCGAGTGACCTGATGCGAGCGGAGGCTGCGGTGGCGTGTCTTTTCTGTCGCATCGCTGCCAAGGAGATCCCCCACCAGCGCGTCTTCGAGGACGATGCGCTCGTCGCCTTCGCCGACATCAACCCCCAAGCGCCAGTGCACCTCCTCATCATCCCGCGCCGGCACATCGCGACGCTGAACGACCTCTCTCCTGGCGACGACGCCTTGCTCGGCCGGATGCTGCGCCTGGCGGCCGCCCTCGCCAAAGAACGTGGCATCGCCGACGAGGGCTACCGTGTGGTGACGAACTGCAACGCCGGCGCCGGCCAAAGCGTCTTCCACCTGCACCTGCACGTCCTCGGCGGCCGTCCCATGACCTGGCCTCCAGGCTGAGCCCTCAGGGTCGGATCGCGACTTTGAGCACGCCATCCAAGCGCTCACCGAAGACGCGGTACCCCTCGGCGATCTCGTCGAGAGTGAAGGAATGAGTCAGGAGCGGCCGCGGGTCGAAGCGGCCGGACTGCACGAGGCGGATCAGACGACGCATGCGCTCCTTGCCGCCTGGGCAAAGCGTAGTGACGATCTTGTGGTCACCCAGCCCGGCCGCAAAGGCCTCGTAGGGAACTTGCAGTTTGCCGGAGTACACTCCCAGGCTGGACAGCGTGCCGCCAGGGCGCAGGCTGCGGAGCGAGCTCTCGAAGGTCTGCTGTGTCCCGAGCGCCTCGATCGCCACGTCGGCACCGCCGTCCGTGAGGCGCTTCACCTCTTCCACGACGTCCACGTGGCGGAAATCCAAGGCGACATCCGCGCCCATGCGGAGTGCCATCTTCAGCCGGGTCTCGTCGCCGTCGATACCGATGACGAGAGCCGCCCCCATGAGCTTGGCGCCGGCTGTGGCGCACAGGCCGATCGGCCCCTGCGCGAAGACCACCACCGAATCGCCGAGCTTCACGCCGCCCGACTCGGCGCCGCTGAACCCGGTGGAAGCAATGTCGGCGAGCAAGACGACTTGCTCGTCACTCACGCCCTCCGGGATTTTGGCCAGGTTCGCTTGCGCGTATGGCACCCGCAGGTACTCGGCCTGCGCGCCGTGGATCGTGTTGCCGAAACGCCAGCCGCCGATCGCCTCGAAGCCCGCACCGTGTCCGCACTGCGACAGGTGCCCGGAAAGGCAGGCAAAGCACTGCCCGCACGGCGTGATGGCGCCCACGAGCACGCGCTGGCCGATCTCGTAGCCCTGGACACCTGGCCCGATGTCCTCGATGACGCCGACCGGCTCGTGGCCGACCACGAGCCCCGGCCGCACTGGGTACTCGCCACGTACGATATGCAGGTCGGTGCCGCAGATTGTGGTGAGCGTGATGCGTATCACGACTTCCCCCACTCCTGCCACCGGCCGCTCGACTTCTTCGACGCGAAACTGGTTCACACCGCGGAACACGTTCGCCCGCATGGTCTTCACTCGCATCTCGGTCCCTCCGGGTGCTGAACGCCACGAACGCCGGCTCCAAGCTGCCGCCGCTGTCGAGCTCGAGGCCGGCGCTCCGGTCGTTCGCCGCGTCCTGTGCGCGGCCGCTACCACGCCAGAACCACTCAGTCGGAATATCCGATCGACCATAGGGGATGACAAGTAGGTCACGGTGCAGGCCGGAACAGCAGCTTACCGGAGCATCGACTCGAGGCGATCGAGGCCGCCTTCCACCACTTCGATGGGAGCCCCGAAACTGAAGCGCATCCATTGCTGCAAGCGCGAGGGTCCGGGACGGTGCTTGCGCGGGTTGACGTCGAAGAACTCGCCGGGAACGGTGATGACGCGCTCCTCGAGGGCGCGGCGGAAGAAGGAGTGGCCATCGTCGAACGGCGGCGGCAGCTTCTCGAGCGAGCCCCAACAATAGAAGGTGCCCTCGGGCTCGCGGGGGAACTCGACTCCCATGGCGCGCAACCGCCGCACCATGAGATCGCGCTTCGGCCGGAAGGCGGCGCGCATCGCCTCCGTTTCGCGCTCGGCGTGCGCGGGCTCGACGAGAGGCAAGGCGCCCTTCTGCTGCCAGCGCGAGGCGCCGCCGTCGAGGGCGCTGCCGGAGCAAGTGAGCGTCTCGATCCAGTCCCGCGGCCCGAGCGTCCAGCCGCAGCGCCAGCCGGGATAGCGGTAGCTCTTGGTCAGCCCGTCCACGATGAGCACGGGGTCGCGGTCGACGTCTTCGACGAACCGCGCCGCGCTCACCGGGCCGCTGCCGTTCCACACGAAGTGCGAGTAGAACTCGTCGAAGAGAAGCGCCGTGCCCTGCCGGCGCCCCAGCGCCACCCAAGCCTCGAGCTCGTCGTCGCGGATCACGCGTCCGGTGGGATTGCACGGGTTGGAGATCAGGAGCGCGTCGATTCTCTCCGCGCGCACCCGCGCTTCGAGCTCCGCCGGCGCGATGGCGAAGCCATTCGTTGCGGGCAGCTCGATGTGCACCGGCTCGAGCCGGGGCACCCCGCCCAACAGATCCTCGTAAGCGGTGTAATCGGGCGTGAAGTAGCCGAGGCGCACCGCGTCGAGAGCCCAGACGGCGCGCGTCAAGGCCAGCCTGCCCCCGGCAGTGATGGCGACGTTGTCCGCGGTATAGCGCGAGGCGTGGTCGCGCCGGTACCAGAGGTTGTAGAGCGCCGCCACCTTCTCGCGTAGCTCAGGGATGCCGGGCACCGGCCCGTAGGCCAGGTCGCGCACTTCGATCTCGATCTTCGCGGCGCGCGGCGGCGCCCCCGGCAGCACGCCCACCTCGGGCATCCCCTGCCCGAGGTTGCACCACTCCGGGTGGTCGCCGTGATAGCCGAGCTTCATCGCCTCGGCGACGACGTAGATGACGCCCATGTAGGGAACGTCGCGAAAGGGCCCGCGGTCTCGCGTCATGGCCGAGCAGTATAGCGGCTGGAACGCTGCACCGGTGAGAACGCGCTGTGTCTCCCTTGGAGTCTCTCAGTCGGTGGACATGGCCCGGTGCGGGTCGAATCTTAGCCCTTTCTCGAAGCTCTTGCGGAGTCCGACGCTGGTACAATCAAGCCAGGATGGCCCTCTGAATCGGGTTCTTGGAGGTCGTGAGCGAATTGATCTTCTCCATGCTCCTGACGGCGGCATTCACTTTGAATCCTGGGTCGCCATCCTCATGCGTAGACTCTCCCATCAGTATCCATCGACTTCAAAGACACGCCGCTACTTCATGAAGTCCCGGACGAGTTTGGTCGGCTGCGGCAAGGAAACCTGCCGGTTCGTTCCCCAAAAAACCGTCAGGAGCCGGGTGAGCCGCGACCATATAGTCAGCAACCTGGTTTGGCACCTGCTTCCGCCATACCCTTCGACGTGTTTGGTCGCATCTGGGGCAGGGACAGAGCGCCTAACGCCCTCAATCGGGCCCATCCAAGCATGTACGTGCGGGCGGATTATAGCAGAGGAGAAGCGTTTAGGACCACAAGCGTTGCCAGCACGGCTGGTACCATGGAGCGGCAAAGGTCACTTGCAGAATTTGGCGCTCGTCAACCGTTGGCACGTAAGTGGTCGTTGATGCTGCCATCTGCGTGCCGAAGAGAGCGAGGTGAGTCATGCCGAAGAAAAGTGCCGGCCTTCTCCTGTACCGCGAGGTCTCCGGTCGTCTCGAGGTGCTGCTCGTGCACCCGGGCGGCCCGTTCTGGGCGCAGAAGGATGACGGCGCCTGGTCGATTCCCAAGGGGGAGATCGGAGACGGCGAAGACCCGCTCACCGCTGCGCGGCGGGAGTTCGAAGAAGAAACCGGCTTCTCCGCCGAGGGCGAGGTGATCCCGCTGCACACACTACGGCAGCCGAGCGGCAAGTTGGTTCACGCCTTCGCCATGCAGAAGGATATCGATGCGTCCCGCGTACAGAGCAACACCTTCGACATGGAATGGCCGCCGCGATCAGGAAAGTACCAGGCCTTCCCTGAGGTCGATCGGGCTGCATGGTTCTCCCTCGCCTCCGCGAGGAGCAAGATCGTGCAGGGGCAAGCCGGCTTCCTCAGCCAGCTAGAGGCTAAGCTCGGCCG